>CALJDG010000001.1 GCA_938023865.1 uncultured archaeon
GAAGATGGAGGCATCATTTCAAGGCTGAATAAGATGGGCGAAAAGGTTAGAGAAACTTTGAGGGAAATATTTGAGGCTAAAGGTGTGGATGTCCAAGCTACTGGCGTCGGCTCCCTATTCAACACGCATTTCACAAGCAAACAAGTTAGGAATGCGAGAGATGCCTTCGAAGCGGATAGAAAGAGGCTTGCGGAATATCATATAAACCTAATCGTTATGGGAGTTTTCTTCCTTCCAACACATTTCGGCTCAATAAGTGCAGCCCACACAGACGCTGACATTGAAAAGCTCTTTCAGGCAACAGAGGACTACGCCAAAATCATTGGCAAAGTCTAGCCTTTAAGCATCAACTCAGCCTTTTTCAAATCCGCAGGCGTGTTAACGTTAAAGAACATTTTAAGCTTTGGGTCAAACTGCTGAAACACGAGAGTTGAAACATAACGTATGTTCCGCAGCTTTTCAACCATGGAACGCATGTCCAACTTTTCCTCTTTTAAAGTGGTTTCTGCAGCCTCCAAGGCTGGTTCAACACAGTAAGCCGCGTGTAGGGGCTCTATGTAACCGTTTGGCCAGCGGGGAATAACTGCATTCTTGCCCATGCAAAGTTCCAAGATAAGCGCTAGAATTTCCCTTAAAACCAGTGGTGTGTCGCATGGAAGCACGAGCGCATACTCGCCGCAAGCCTCTTTAAAACCCGTTAATGCGCCCACAAGGGGGCTTTGAAGCTCGCTTTGGTCTACGGCTATCTTAACATCCGACTTTAAGACTTTTGCCATTTTCTCAGCTTGCTCTTTCGAGCTTACAACAACAATTTTCTCCTTGACGATTTTGTCCAAAGCATCTAAAACATGCATTATTAGGGGCTTGCCAGCCAGCTGGGCTAATCCCTTATCGTAGCCAAATCTTTTAGAGGTGCCTCCAGCCAACACTATTGCTGAATTATCCAATGGTTTATGTTTTCCCCACGATTTTTCATATGAAAGATGTTTCGGCTTCTATAAGCTTTTCCATGGCATCTTAGAAAGATTTCGGAATATTTCGAGGGTAGAATATAGACTATACATATGGTTTCCAAAATTTTATTGGAGAGGGATTGGTCAGTGAACTCTGAAATAAAAGTTGAATAGAATAATATGTAGGCAGTGTGACGAGAAGGAATATGAGAGGTGTAAAAACCGTAGAGTGTACCAGCTCGTAAACAAGCTTGTAATGCAGTAGCTACATCTTATCTATTCTTGTTGCTATCTCGCTCATAATCCTTGTAAATGGATGGTCTGGCTTTTCATGAACGAAAATTGTTTTTCCCTCAGCCCTTGAAATGTCACAGTAGCATGGAATAACCCCTAAAAGCGGAACTTCGTAGGTTTCTTTAACCAAAGCCTGCAACTTCTCCTTTCCAGACCTTAGGGAATCATCGTACAAAATTTTGTTTAGAACAATTTCTGTCTTCTTTTCAAACAAGTCGTAGAGCTCCCGCAGCATTCGCCTTGTCCCCTCAACGTCTGAGCTGTCAAGAGTTGAAGCCACTATAACAACGTCAGCGCTCACAATGGCGTTTATTGAAGAGTATTGCAAGCCCGGGCTTGTATCAAAAATTATGTAGTCAAAGCCCTTGGCGCTTAAAAGCGAATTTCTAAGGGAAAGAAGCCTCCCGAGAGCCCGCATTTCCCACTTTCTATCCTTTGAGGACATATCCCTAATGGCTTCCACCGAGGGGTTGGCTAACCCAACAAAAAATTTCCCTTGGTCGGCTATTGTTTCGCTTAGGTCGATTAGGACTTTATCTATTTCACAAACTCCGTTGAGGTAGTCGTTGAGCCAGTGCTCCACTTTTCCCACTTTCAGGAGGGTGGCAAGGCTTGGCGCCCTAAAATCCAAATCTAGGAGGCATACTTTCTTTCTCTGCTTAGCTAAAGTAACAGCCAAGTTAATTGAGAGAAGGGTTTTTCCGGTGCCACCCTTGTAGGAGTGAATTGCCACAATTTTGCCCAAGGTTTTCACCCCTGGCTCTCCTTCTCCACGTAAAAGTAGGCTTTCCGCCCCCTCCGCTCCTTCTTAAGATAACCCATAATAACAAGCTGGTTCAGATAGGCGCTTTCAACGGCTCTTGCCCTGCGAGTTTGCTGGGCAACCTCGTCGGCTGTTGCCCGTCCAAGCCTGCAAACAGTCATGGCTGTCTTTCGCAGATGGTCTGGCATGGATAAAAGCGTCATAACATCCAACGGGGCTTCTTGAGGAATTGTTTGTATGTCCCTTCTTCCATGCTTCTGCAGTTCAATCATTATTTCCATTTTCTCATTTAATTTCTCAAGGTTTTCCCTTATCTTTTCTAGGATTTGTAGGGGTTTCTTTCCAAGAATTTCTTGGCTGGACACTGTTGTTTCCCCATTGTGTTTTACGTGTGTACGTATGGTAGTGGGGGAAAGAGTTTATTAAGTCTTACGAAACACTCATAATGATTCACAAACAGATGCAGACCTTCAAAATCAAAAACATCAAACAAAATTAGAACTAACAAAAATTGAAATTCAGAAAATTTCGCTGAAAGGGAAAACGACTAATATGGTATTGGAGCCTTATTTCTGGCTTCTTCCACTATCGGCAAAACCTGCTTAAGCTCTTTAAAATGTTTAAGAACTGTTATGCCCCTCTGAGTTATGGCGTAAACCACCCGTCGTTTGCCGATGGTTCGCTCCTCAACAAGGTTCTGCTTCATCAGAAAGTCAAGATACTCTTTCAAGACACTGCAGTTAACATTAGCCTTATACATGATATGCGTCAGCTTCAATGGACCACGGTGCGCTAGTACCTTAAGAATGTCGATATACATTTCAAGCTTGGAGCGCCTCATCATCCAAACCTCTTGATATTTTCCCCAAATTTTATATAAAGCTTTTATGGATTCAAACTATGGGTTTTTCGTCTTTAGTTTCCATTAGGAGTTTCGTTTTTGTTGTGCGCGGATTAACACGTTTATTCTATTTTGGAAGGCTGTGGCTAGGTCGTCTAGCAATATTTTTTGTAATTCTGTTGAGAGGTCTTTGATGTTTTCTTGGAGGGCTTGGGCCATTTTTGTTTTTATTTCTTTTCTTTGTTTAAGTGTGAGGTTTTGTTTCAAGGGTTTTCGCCACCGTTTCATGTAGGAAAGATAGGCTTTGGTATTTAACTAGCTTATGAACTTGGAATATGGATTCTGAATAAGTATTTGGTTGGTTTATGGGTGGTGGGTGTGTGGGGATGGTTTAAATGTCGTTGTTTCTGTTGGTTTTTCACCGACGACAATGGAGTGGTTTGGGAATGTTTTTATTTTTGGTTTTGTCTATTTTGTTTTGCCGGATGATGAGAAGGCATTAGGTTGACTTTTAAACGGGGATGAGATTTCAGAGTTACTCGGACGGCGATGGGTTGTTTTTTGGTTATGTCTTCTTGACAACTTATGGAATAAGTATCTAGAACATTTTTCCATATATCTTTAAAAGGTTTAGAGGTTTAATTAGGGGATTAGCTGGGCGGAGCGTCTCTGCTGAGATGCGGAGTTGGGGGCATGCTCCCAGCTCGTGTCTTTGGACGCTGGGACACGTTAAAACTGCCAGCGGTCCCGGGGCACTTAATGGGGATTAGGCCCCGTTAAAGGGCTTGGCGCGTTTGGGAGGCGCCTTGCCTGATAGGTCCCCAACGGAGAGGAGAAAGGAGGACTGAAAGAAAATGAAGAGTAAGAAGATATTGGCGAGCATAGTTGTTATTGGTTTGTTGGGTTTTGCTTTAGGTTGGGGAACATACTCGCTTTTCAGTGACACGGAGACAAGCAGCGGCAACACGTTCACAGCAGGAACATTAGACCTAAAAGTTGACGGGAAAGATGATCCTAATGTTGTAAAATACTTTGATGTTGGAAACGTTAAGCCAGGAGATAGCGGAAGCCAAGTTATTGCCCTAAGCAATACCGGAACCTTAGACGGCACGGCAAAGATACACATAAAGGATGTTACTAACACGGAAGGAGCGAACCCCGAACCTGAAACTGATACAACGGAGCCTGGAGATCTTGGCACAGTTCTGCTCATAACAATTCAATATGATGCGAACAATGACGGGGATTATGATGATGCGGGTGAAACCATTGTAACAAGCACACCTATCAACAGTTTGAACTCTTTAACGAATGTTTTAGGTCTTCTCGGAGCTGGCGCCTCAAGAAACCTTAAAATCAGCTGGACTGTTTCCGGAGGAAACGAAATCATGGGCGACATTGTAACCTTCAAAATAGAGTTCAGCCTCGAACAAGCATAGGAGGGTGATGCAGGATGCAGATAAACAGGAAAGTTTTGATAAGCCTGTTCATCATCGGCATATTGGCCTTAGGCATAGGCTGGGGAACCCACTCACTATTTAATGACACGGAAACTAGTAGCGGAAACACATTCACGGCTGGAACTTTGGACTTGAAGGTCGACGGAAACGACGACCCGAACGTTGTGTATGTTACGCTTTCCGACATGAAACCAGGCGACGACACTGGCTACTATAAGTGGATATTAAAGAATGCTGGCTCACTTCCTGGCAAAGTATCCGTGATTTTTAGTATAATGATCAATAACGAAAACGGCGTGAATGAGCCGGAGCAAGCGGCTGAAAGCCAACCTTACGCACATCCTACAGATGGCGAATTAGGTCAATACCTTTTACCAGGAGTGGAGCCTTGGAACTTACCGCCAGGTGTGACAATAATAGCCCGCAACGATGAAGAAGGTTGGTTTATTGCAGAAGTAAAAGAGGAAATAGATACCGGAGGCACAATTGGATGGGGTCCAAAAGGCTGGACTGTTCCATCAAAGTTGGAGAGCCAATGGCAGGCAGGACCACCCCATCCGTGGGGAATACCTGGTCTTAACTACTTTAGCGGTCAAACTCGTGGCACACTCGGTTACCTACCCGGAGATATACTTAATCCGGGCGAAGAAGTGGCTTTCTTCTTCAGAGTTAAGCTTGCCACAGATTTGAAGAGATGGGATGGAACTAAATGGGTCGATGTTGACGACAACATCATACAAAGCGACAGCGTAACCTTCAGCATAACATTCCGCCTCGAACAAGTTCCTTAAGCCTACAGCAATTTACTAACAAAACCTTTTTTCTCCCCCTTTATTTGTTAATATGTGTTCAAGAGAGTTGGAAAGCGTGAAGAGAATTTTCACATCAACATTCATCATTTTAATAGCTCTTAGTCTCATAGTTCCTATGGCTAATCAGCCTTCAGCCTCAGCTTGCACTATCTACCTTGGAAAGAAAGTAAAGTTTGACATGGAATTGTCTCCAAAGGTTCCCCTTTTCCATCCAGACAAAGACGGCTACTTCTATCCCGGAAGCCCAAAAATCACAAAATACTTAAAAGTGGTTAATGTTGGCGACTTGCCCTTCAGAATCTGCATGCTTAACGCCACATTCCACGGGGACGTTTACCTCGCAACCGGATTACAGATTGAAATATTGGAGCTTGGAAAAGGCGAAAAACCCAACCTCCTCTATAACGGAACTTTAAGCGGCTTAGGCGAAGGCATAGAAGTAAACGGAAAAAGAGCCATCCCACCGGAACAAAGCGTCACGCTTCAATTAACGGTTTGGATGCCTGAAACAGCCGGAAACGAATATCAAGGACTAACCCTAAAAGCTGATATAGCCATAACAGTCCGCTTCCCACCAGCCCACGATGGTGGAAACAATTGAGCATCAAAAAACTCGTCAAAATAGCCGCACTCATCGTTATAGTCACAATCGCCGTAGTCTTTCTGGTTTTCTATAGGCCTGTTTCGCTCTGGGGAGACACCTACTACGAGCCTGTTTACACGGGTAGCATGGAACCAGCAATCCCAGTCGGAAGCGTAGTAGTAATTAAGCCAGTTAGCCCAGAAACCCTGACGGTAGGAGACGTAATCTGCTTCAAAATTGGAAGCGAACGCTCCACAACGGTAACCCACAGAATAATAAACATAACAGGTCAAGGATTCATAACGAAAGGGGACGCAAACGAAGACCCAGACCAGTGGGTTGTGAAAAAAGAAGACGTGGTAGGCAAAGTCATCGCCATAATACCATATCTGGGATACCTAGGCCGCTTCGTTAGAACGCCAATAGGATTCACACTTCTAATCATAGTGCCAGCCATACTATTAATAATCATAGAAATGAGAAATATCATAAAAGAAGTCAAGAAACAAAAACCAAAACCATCCTAAATTAGTGATGTATAGAGGACCGTAACTTCTTAAACTTCAAGCTTCCCACCGCCATCTTCGCTTAACATAGAACTCATCTCTAAATTCCATATCTTAAATGTATTGTTATGCATGCTATTGTTATTAGGGTTTTGTATATTGCTGTCAGCCTCTCATACCTTACGATTATTCTTCTGAAGCTTTTGAGCCATCCATAGAATCTCTCGACGGCTGACCTCATCCTCCTATAGGTTTCGATGTCGTATTGTATGGGCTTCCTACCGTTCCTTGGGTTTACGGGTATGTTTGCCTCCACATCCATTGACGACAGCCTACCCCTTATGGCTTCAGTGTCATATGCTGAGTCAGCGTAAAGCTCCTTTGGAGGCTTCTCTAAGCCATCCAATAGCTCATCTATACGCTTCGAATCATGCTCATTTCCAGCACCCAAAGCTATGCTTAGAGGCATGGAGTATTCATCTACACATACATGTATCTTTGAGCCCTTCCTATGCTTGAAGCCATCATATCCTATCATTTCTCCCCCTTTT
>CALJDG010000002.1 GCA_938023865.1 uncultured archaeon
AAGCTTGTTTTCGATGTTAGGAGGTCTATTGAAGTCATTGTCGGTTATACTGTTAAGCCTTATGAAGCCATGAGTGAATCTGAGAGGTATGCTGTAAGGTATAATTTGATTGTAATGATGGAAGCTTTAGCTGCTCTGGTGCTGCACGTAGTTAGGAGGGTTTTTAATGAAGAGCCTGAGACTCCATCCCACGCTTTCAGAATCATCAGGGATAGGGGGCTAATTTCAACTGAGGAATGTGATGGGTTGCTTAAGCTTTTAGGGTTGAGGAATTTGCTGGTGCATAGATACTGGGTTATAGACGACGAGAAAATATACAGGAATATAAAAGACGATTTCACGAACGCATTCAGCCTAATTAAAAAGATTCAAGGGCTGTTGGGTGATGATGAGGCATTATAAGTATTATAAAGTTGATGCAGAGGGCAAGGGGCTCATAATTGAGAAGACTAGGACCGTCGTGGAAAGGGAAGGTGTGCCGCTGGCTATTCTATTTGGAAGCTTTGTTGAGCTAGATGCCTTTAGAGATGTAGATGTGGCTGTGTACTTGAAGAGCTTAGAGCTTAATCATCTGTTTAGGCTGGTCTGCAGGCTGGAGGAAGAGCTGGGGCTCCCGGTGGATGTAGTGCCCCTTAACACCATACCCCCAAAGTTTAGGCAACACATACTCTTAAAAGGCAAGGTTATTCTGGAGAAACATCTAGGGCTTTATGAGGCTTTGATCATGCAAACCCTAGATGAGATGGCGCTATTAGGAGAAAGGTGACTAGCGATTATAGAGGGATGCTGAAGTTTTCGGATTTGTCGGAGGCTTAATCGGAGGCTTAATTATTGCTTCCATTCATTAACCCAACCCGCAAAAACCACATGACATCCTCAAGCTGGTGGGCAGCCAAGCGGGCAACCCAATAACAATGCATAAAGGAGAGAGTGCTGAATTATTAACATCAATAAGGATGGGATAATTTCTGCGGTTGATGCGGAAAGTTTGGCTAAAATTTTTCCTTCGTTATTGATGCCAGTCGACGTCGGAGTCTAGACTTTAGTTGCCTTTAGCTATTGACCGAAGAATATGATTTGCTTATTTGCGACGAGCCCGAATTGTTTGAGTATTTTTGCGAAATTTCCATTAATAAGGGAGGAATAGCTTAGCTTTTTCTGTTTAAAAGTTTGTTATAAAGTTTTATATTGAGGCTTATGCATGGCCAGTCAAGGCGAAACAGAAACAGCTGACAACGTTTTTTATGACGGCTGGGTTAAAATCGTATGGTTGGCGACATCAATGCCGACGGCAAAGTCGACATGAAAGAGGTCGCCGCAGTATCAAAAGCCTTCGGCTCAGTATACATTCCAGGACAAGGATACATGCACCCCACACCATGCTCCATGTGCCCCTATAACCCCCGACACAGACATAAACAACGACGGAAAAATAGACGTGAAAAACGTAGCTACAACATCAAAATAATTTGGAAAAATAGACTTATAAACTCATCCTTTTTATATTAGCAGAAATTTTCATGTGAAGTGAATTAGTCAGATTCGAAATATACATCGACTCAACCCTTCCTCCGTTCAACGCTTTAGGTACTTTCATCGTAGATGATATAAGCCAGCATTTCATATTATACTAATACTTCTAGTCAAATCGCTTGCACAACGCCATATAACTTCTACGTAGTAATTTACACGAAGCCAAAGGGGGTCAACGACCAAGGTTGGTATGGATACAAACTGATTGGCGAACCATACTTCTCAAACGAAGGCTACGGCCCATGGAACCCAATATGTGACGTAAACGGCGACGGAAAAGTCGACATAAAAAACGTGGCAATAGTATCAAAAGGATTCGGATGGACAAAAATATACGATCCATAAAGCCACTTTAAACCCCCCTTTTCTCTATATAAGTTTATTTTAACCAGTTCTTTCACGCCAACATTTTTGAGTAATGAATCTATATAAATTTAATATATATGCCCCACGCTAAAGGAATGAACATGGATCAACATTGAAGGGATGGCTACCCTGCCTTCATCACTTCCGGATACAATGTGAAAATCTAAAGCCGCCTCAGTAGTGATTGAAAAGTTTTACTCCTTCAAAACCGAGTTACTTAACTTGACCTTCAAGAAATTCCACTAACTGAAAAACATTGAACATCAAGGTTCTTACTTGACGAATGTTGCCAATTTAAGAGACAACTTCAAGGAAATCTTTATTAAGTTACGGTTGTGAATTAGCGCCAGTTATATTCGAATGCTACACAGGACTTTGGCTCTACAACGCTACTCCGCATAGAATAAGTTGAAGCTTAGAAACAATTCTTAGGGCACTCTTTACGTGAACACGGAGTTAAACAATTTGCAAAATATATCTCGCAAAGTAGCTTTCCAATAGTTCTACAAAATTTTTATCTACGTGTGGTTGCAAGTAACAGCTCCAATAATAACTATGATCAGGCAATCTCTCTATATTCTTCAAAGAATAAAACTTGGCTGGATACAATGTTAATAATAGCCCTGCTTTCGGTATCTACTTGGAAGAAAGCGTTAATAGCATCTTTTCTGCCAAAAACTTATATGTATTGCTTGTTAAGTAGTTAATTATGCCTGAAGAAAAAACTTTTTCCAAAATTCCCCTTGTATATAGGGTTATCTTAAAAGTTCCCAAGTTGAGTATTGAGGGGTTCCCTCCCGAGTGGCAGGGAATTTTTTGGGCTGTCGGTCTCCCTTTATTTGTCGTGGGTATTTTCTGGCTCAACTTTGTTTTATTAGTGTTTTCAGAGTTTCCAATTAATTATACTTTATCTGGTGTAATAAACCTCGTAATTTTACTTTTTATTGCCAGGATATTGGTAGAAAGAAAATTGAAGCTAGAAGGAGCTTTACTAAATGAGAAAGGTTTTAATTGGGATGTTGATCAAAAGGCACATGAATACATTGAGCTCTTAAAAAAGTGGAGGAGTAAATCGCAAAAAGAAAGTGGCGAAAGCTAGCTTCTTTGGGCTTCTATATGGAAAATTTTCGATCTTGATTTCCATGTTCTCTTAATCTTATCTTTTTTAAATATTAGGATTACACCCACGCATGCTGTTGCTGTTGAACATGCTACCAGAACATTTGACGTGAAAGGGTCTAAGATGATCCTTTCCTCATACCATGTTTCTTTAACACTAATCAGTATTGGCCTATCACGAGTTTCATTTTTTAGACCTCTGAAAAGAAAAATGTACTTTCTGCTGTCGTCTATTTCTCTAAATTTGAAGTTATCGACTCTACGGCTTCTATTCAGGAAAGCTGCTGTATAAACTTTAATTGAGTCCCAAGTGTAAGGGTCAAAATTATCCCATATTAAAATCATAAGCCCGGTTTCGTTTACCGCCCGCATTACTACCTTCGGATTCGGATCTCCATCGGCTGGCAAAATAATGCCATGGATCTCATGGTTTATTTTATTCTCTCGCGTCACTGTAATGTTAAACCCAACCCATCCCCTAGGAGGATTTTCTTCGCTTGCATTCCATGGCGGCACCATAACAATTTTATCTACCACATCTTCCCCATCTTCTGTTTTTGCAAATTGCTCAACTTGAACTAAAGTCTTAATGTTTGACATAGCAAACACGCCTGTTAGTAAGGATATTAAAATTAGTAGAAGGCCTAAGTTTCTCTTCTTCATACTAAAATGGGATTTAGAAAAGGCTTTCTTAAATTTTACTTAGAAAACTTTAACTTTTGTTTGTGTCTTGGCGGTTTTCTTTTAAGGTTGTATACCAAAAGTGAAACTCCGCTGAAAGTGATTATTAATCCCGTAGGCAAGAGAAAGGTGTAAGGCGCCACGTAGCTTGTTAAGACTTTGTAAAGGACCAGTTGAACAGGAGGGGAAACTTTTTTTGGCTTCCCATTTTCATCAATCACTATATCTGGTACAAGATTTGTTTCTATGCGGTATCGACCAGAACTATTCGTTATTCCCAAAGCTATAAGATGCCCTGTAAATATAGGATGAACTTCCGTTACTATTGCGCCTTTTTGTTGATCTACTTCTACACTATAGATCGATAGTATAAAAGCGTACGGAGGTTTAGGCGGAATTTCCGTTCGTGGAACGACCAAAATAACTTTAAATAGTGTAAATTGTTCTGAATCCTCGTTTGTAACGTTTATCATAAGTTGTTTTGAATATGGTGGGCTGCCTAGTTCAGGGTATGGTCCAAAAGACCAATCTTTCGGCTGAACAAAATATAAACCCATTTTTTCGTTCTCCTTAAAAAAGCCAGAGACTATCCATTTATTGGTTTTATCATCAACTTTTTCACTTCGGTCGATTTTCTGTTGAATATTGTAGTTTGTGGCCATAATAACACCAATTAGAATGAGGAAGACGCTGATGCTGACAACCACTTTCTTCATAGCGTACTCCTGGTAACGGGACCTCCTTTTCTAAGTTATTATGCAAATTTTATTAATGTTATGTAGGATACCGATAAAATTTTATGGTTGCTATTTATTTTATTTTAAAGATGACATAATGTATATTAACACTAAAGTGATTCTCCTCTTTCTGCTGGCTGCGCTGTTTGGATGTACAAAGGTTATTCTGTCAGAGTTTCCTATTGCTTACACGTCGACTAATACGATCGTTATCCCTGACCAGTATCCAACGATACAAAGTGCCATAAACGCTGCACATGAAGGAGACCTTATACTTGTGAGGCCTGGAAGATATTTAGAGTGTATAACAATAGACAAGTCTTTAAGAGTTATTGGAAGTGGTGTAAACCTTTCCATTATTGAAAGTGTAGGCGGGAAACATACCATAGAGATAAAGGCTAATAACGTGGTTTTAAAAGGCTTCACTATAACAGGCTTAGAACATGGTCCATGGGCAGGAATATATATTAGAGGGTCAAACTGTATCGTGGAGGAAAACTTTGTAACTAAGCATTATTATGGAATTAAAATCTACGACTCCTCAAATAACATTTTGAGGAACAACATCATATCAAATAACACTTATAACTTTGGGGTTTGGGGTTTATTCCTTTCCCACTTTCTACACAACATTGATTTTTCTAATTACGTAGATGGAAAACCGATACTTTATTGGATAAACGCGCATGACAGGGTAGTTCCATTAGAAGTGGGTTACGTGGCTCTAATAAATTCATCAAAGATCATAGTGAAGGATTTAAACATCTCCAAAAACTTGACGGGCGTTATCTTTGCTTATACAAAAGACTCTTTAATTGTAAATGTTACAGTATCAAGAAATGAGAGAGGCTTATATTTTATATGTTCAAACGATAATATTGTCGCTCAAAGTAATTTCTCGGATAATGAATGGAGCGGTGTCACAATCATCTCGTCATGCAATAACGTTTTTGTGAAGAACAGTATAGCTCGAAATGGCCATGGTATTCGTTTCTCACATTCATATAGTATTTTGAATATTTTGTCTGTAAACAATACAATCATTGGAAACATCTTCAGTAACAATAAAGATGGCCTATATTTTGAAAAGTCGCATAATAACATGGTAAAAGGAAATACCATGATCAATAATACCCGCTCCGGCTTAGTCCTAGACGATTCACGTGGTAACATTGTGAAAGGAAACATCATCCAAAATAACAAATATGGTGTTTGGAGCTTAGCCTCTCATGATTCACTATACCAAAACGTTTTCGTAAACAATTCTTTACAAGTTTATGTCTACCCATTTTCAACTACTTTTGCAATATGGGATGATGGTTATCCATCCGGCGGTAACTTTTGGAGCGATTATGAAGGTCTAGATGAAAAATGCGGTCCGGATCAGGATCAAATGGGAAGTGATGGAATAGGCGATGTTCCATACATCATCGATTTGAATAATCGAGATAGATATCCACTGTTATGTCCACGTATAGAAAACTCTCCGCCGATTGCAGATTTCTTACAGGTTCCTATTGAGGCGAAAGTTGGAGAGGACGTCCTAATTGCTGATGAGTCCTATGATATTGACGGCCAAATTCTGCTTAGAATCTGGGAAATCGATGAAGAATATTTTTGGTCATCCAAAGATATAACAATACAGTTTCAGGAGGAAAGAATATATAATGTCACCTTAATAGTTTTTGATGATTGCGGAGAAGCTGCTAAAAAATCAAAAACTATTTTCGCACGTCGTTCTATTCCAACACTTTTAATCGATGCCCCTGATTCAATAAACTTTGAAGATGAACTTGAAATCTCCGCTATTCTACTTGATGAAGATGGCAATCCAATTGTAGGATTGCCGATTAATTTTTACCTAGTTAACGATATTGAAGAGTTTATAGGTTCTGCTACAACAAACCTTTATGGAGCTGCCACCATTGCTTATGTATTGAAAAAAGTTGGAGTATTCCACGTAAAAGCGTTATTTTTAGGCGATCAGAAATATGCAAGCGTCTGCATTAGCAAAAGTTTAATCGTAAGGCCGGGTCACCATGCCTCTCATATTTTTTGGCTTTTTGCTACCATATTCATAATGATATTTATTTTGATTAAAATCAAAACGTCCCATAGAAATAGGCATCGTAAAAAGTAACATGGTTATGAAACACATAAATATGGCACATGTAAGGCAAAAATTCGCTGCTATCATATTAATATGCATAATTATTTTTATTTGCCATCAACTTTTCTACCCAAATATTCGCATCGCACTGGTTAATTCTGTTAGTTCGAGGACGGTAAGGGTTCCAGAGGATTATAATAGTATTCAAAAAGCTATAAATTATGCAAGTGACGGTGACGTTGTCTTCGTTAGTGCGGGAGTTTATAAAGAAAGTATTTTTTTAAACAAAAGCATTATCCTTCTAGGCGAAAACAGAGATTATACGATCATCGACGCGGAAAACAGTTCCGATGTAATTACTGTGATGTCTAGTAACTGTGTCATTTGCGGGTTTACTATTCGCAATGGAGGTTTGTCGCGTCCTGCGAATTACGGCATAAAATTATGCAACGTTGACAATGTGTCAATCATTAATAATACTATAACGGGCAACTTTGTTGGGATAAAACTTGGTGATAAGCGACGTGGATGTTCGACAAACATTATAGCCAATAACATAATTTCAGGGAATCGTTACGGAATTTTTTTGGATCACTCAAGCGGAAACATTATCTATGGAAATTATATTGCCAAAAATTTTTGGAACGGTATTGAGTTGGCATGGAGTGATAGCAACAAAATTTATAATAACACCATTTGTTGTAATATGGCTTACGGACTTGAAATACCCTTTTCAACTCCTTCGCGTTACAATATTATTTACCATAATAACTTCATTAACAACATGCGGTCAGTTTCCGCATCTGGTTATGAAAACAAATGGGATGACGGTTATCCAAGTGGAGGCAATTATTGGAGCGACTATAAGGGTGTTGACAACATGTTTGGCGTTTATCAAAATTTAACCGGAAGAGACTGCATAGGTGATGTGCCTTACATAATCGACACTCATAACTGTGACAATTACCCTCTTACACTTCCTTTCGCTTTATTAAATCCTGTGGTCGACTTCGTTTTTTATCCAGAATCTCCCAAGGTGTGTGAACTTGTTGTATTTAATGTCTCCATCATTGATCCTGTGCAGATAATCAATTGCAGCTGGGATTTCGGAGATGGATATACCTCGCATGGTCAAGTTGTAGGACACAAGTATGGGCAACCTGGAACGTTTAAAGTTCAATTAAATGTTACCAACGCTAGAGGTTTCTCAAGTATTGTAACTAAGTTAGTGACCGTTCATTCATTCCGTGACGCTGGAGATGCTAATTTTAACATCAAACGCATGTTCTTGTTAGGATTTATTCTGGCAGTCATTATGTTAATTTGTTTTTTCTTGAAGAATAGACACAATTTAAGAGTTAAAAAACATTTTAGTAATAACCTCTACAAAAGAGATTTATGCATGTTATACCTCACTTTATTGGGGTTAAGATTGTCAAATATAACGCTTAACAAGTGGTTTTTCATAATTGTTTTCTCAGTAACTTTGGTGATTACTATTCCTCTCGTTGTTGTATGGTTTATTCTGCAGCTTGGCCCTGAATTAAGGCTCATCGCAACTGTCGTGGTCATTTTACTGTGGGGCGCAGTCGCAGGATACAAAGACTGGGTAATTGCTAAACGTAAGGAAGAGGAGTCTCAAGAGAAAAAGAAATAATAAATTAACACTTATGTGCTTCACTTATTTTCTCTTCCAGAGAATATTTGCCAGTCAACGAACCTTTTCACTTTGTACTTCATAATAAGGAGCACTACTATGGACAGAACTAACAAAAAACCCACAATTGCCCCTAATGAGCTAGTAATTAAAAATCCTAAAATGCCGCCCAAAAAGCACAGATATATGCTCCTTACATTTATCAGCTCTACTGCAAGAAAAATGGATAACAAAAAAGGTATATTAATGAAAAGTTCATTTAATACGACTATTAATAACGCATCCTCTTTTGCTTCCTCTAGGCTCGACCATGTGATTCCAAACTGACCTGCTCCCGACGGGGCAGTTCGCATCACAAAATAATATGAAGATTGTCCCTTGTTTATTAACCAAGATAATGGAAAAAGTAGGGGATTATAGGTGATGTTGCAGTTCACCTCTATATCTCGGTATAACAATTGATAACTTGTAGATACTATGCGAACTTCAGCCTTACCATCATATCCTAGTCCGGGGTAGAGTGAAATAAAGGAAAACAAAAGTGCCATCCCTACAGCTACCGCGAACCTTTTTAGGTAAAATATTAAGTTATGCTCTCGTTTTAGTGACAAATTCCTTCGAAAAATAAATGTTGATATTAAATTTAAATTTTGCTGCAAAGATTATTATAAAATTAAAATAGTATCAGCGTTTAAATTCAGGTGATTTGTTTTCTGGAAAATACTCCAGTTGCTGTCGCAATTAATGATATAAAACCAATTATAGTTAGCAGCGCGATTGATGAATCTGGCATTGAAAGATTTATCCTGAATCCAGGAACATTCAATGTGGGAACTATAAACATATGATATATTATCCAGTACATTGCTCCTCCCAAAAGTGCTACTCCAAAGGCACGCGTTAACGAAAATTCAAACATTTGTCTAATGGCAATCAAGAGACATATGAAAACCCAAGCACGAGAAATAACATATAACGTCATAGGCCAATTAAACGTTAAAGCGGGTTCATTTGCAAATATTAAGGGCATGAAAAACATTATAACTTCTGGGACGAGGGCAAAAGCAACGCCTCGGAGTGGCTTGTCGTAAGTGGATGTTAGACCAACGAGTTTAACCCCCACCCAATATATGCATATGGAAAGAATCAGCCATTTAATCATCATCATGCCAACAATTGAAATCGCTGAGAATAGAACTATTTCATTCCAAAAAATATGACCATCATAAAGGATTTGAAAGGCTATGGTTCCCCCTTTTCTTATTAAGTCAGCATTATAAGCGTACAATCCATTACCTATTCCGCTTAAAAATCCAATAAAAATTACTGTCAACGCAGCGGTGTTTAGTTCTCTTGGTTCCTCGCAGATCCTAGCGAAAAATTTTGATTCTACTCTTGCAGCCTTAAAGATTTTTCCAAAAAATGTTTCACTGAAAGGTTTAGGCGACTCATAATAAGTCAAACCCCCAATAAACCCTAGAATTGATCCTATGTAGAATCCCCCTCCAATGGGCAGACTAAGGGCGGCGCATATTGATAGTATTATGCCGAATGTTCTGTAGCGTCTTGGCTTTGAATAAATTATAACGGTTAATATTGTCATAAGTATTGGAAAAATCATCCAGAACCACGCCCAAAACCCTCCTATAAGTCCTGGAGCACCAAAGGATATTCGTCCCCAGAAATTTTTAGAATTCATTATTTCATCTAATGATTTTACTTCTGACGTTAAAATAATAATAGGCCGCTTAGTAATTGCAACATATGCTCCGTTAAAAATGGTTAAAATTGACCCAATTAATGATAATATAAGACCAGAACGAGGTTTTGCTTCGTCCATTTATTTCCCCATCTGCGAAGATGTGTCATGATGAACATGTATTTAAGGCTTAACTGTTAAAATTTGGCTTTTACGCTTTTGAAATTTTAAGGTTCGATTTAAGAACTTCCAAAATATCAAAAACAACTGATAGTGTAGAGGCAAAAGCTTAAGAGCTCAGTTGTTGTATGTAAATCGGGGCTTCCAATGGGCCTCAGAGCTTATATCGCCAAAAGGCTGGTTAACTCCTTTGTATTGATAATTTTAATTATTTGTCTCAACTTCGCCATTTTCAAGCTCATGCCCGGTGATCCTACAGCTTTTCTAATGCAAGCTTGGAGTAAGGAACCCCCTGAGGTAAGGAGAGAACAGGAACGGCTTATCAAAAGTCTTTGGGGTCTTGACCAACCATTCCATATTCAATTAATTAAATACATACGCAACCTTCTAGCATGGGACTTCGGCGTTTCCATTATAAACAAAGAGCCAATATCTCATGCATTGGGGTGGAGACTACCGTACACTATAATGTTAATTGGCGGTTCCACAGCTGTTTCGATAATCGTCGGGGTTTTACTAGGCATCATTGTTATCCAAAGGCGTGGGGGGCTTATTGACAGTACCGCAGTAACTACCTCGCTTATACTTGGTTCTTTGCCAACTTTCTGGCTCGGTCTAGTTTTTATTTTGATATTCTTCGTTAATTTGCGCTGGTTTCCCATCGCTGGGGGGCATCCCATCTGGGCAAGAGATTATCCTGTCCTTTGGAGTTATAACGTGCAGAGTTCTGCGGAAACTTTAAGTGTGAATTTATCGCTAAACGCTCTTGAGGCTTGGAGGCTCGTTGGCGGTTATTTATACCATCTTTTTCTACCGTTTTTGACGCTTACCATATTCAGCGTTGGCGGGTGGCTGCTTTTAACGCGGGCAACAATGTTAGAAACGATAACTGAAGACTATGTTGTTACTGCAAGGGCAAAGGGTTTAAAAGAACGGACAGTTCTTTTTAAACATGCGCTAAAAAATGCCTCTCTTCCCATTATAACAAGCGCTGCATTGTCTTTTGGCTTCATGTTTCAAGGAGCCATAATTACCGAATCTGTTTATTCATATCCTGGTCTAGGCGGATACATTTGGCTCGCGATCCAATTTCTGGATTATCCAGTTTTGATGGCTATTTTTTATGTTACAGCGTTATGTGTAGTTATAGCCAACATAATTGCTGATCTCCTTTATGGAGTATTAGACCCAAGGATTAAGTATGGTTGATTAATATGTCGGTGATAAAGAAGAAAAGCAAATTATCTTTTACCGCCGAAAGATTTTTGGCTTTTATGGCACGTCTATTAAGGAATAAAAAGTCAGCTTTCGGGTTATTAATAATCATATTTTTTGTGTTCCTTGCTTTTGCGGCGCCCTTTTTAACTCCCTACACCCCTCTAGGCGAAGATCCTTTAGAACCCATTTTCCCGCTAAGTTCGCCTAGTCTACCTCCTACTTGGCTCAGATATTTGCCGACATGGCTCGGAGGCAACCCTGATTTAAGTGAGAATATGCGCGTAGTTAACAATCCGGGCCGTCCATCCTTAGACGAATTTAAATTTGAATGGGAAGGAAAGGGGAGAGTATATGCTTATGTTGATGAGAATTTAGGTTATCCTAAAGCCGCAGCGTTTGGATTTTCAAGATTTTCTCAAAATGGTTCTTTAGCAATATCATATAATCGAAAAGCTGGAGAACAACATAACATTACAACAGCAAAGCTTTATATCGAGTTTGACTGGCCGTATTCAGGGCCGGCTGGAAGATTTATAGGAAGCATAAGTATGCTTGTTAACGGAACAACAACGGACGGAAGATTAGATGTTCCAATTAAAGTGAAAGTTTATTTGGGAAAAATCGATGGAAAAACATGGACAGTTTGGCCCATTCCGACTGTTTTCGGGCTAACGAATATGCCTATAGGTTTCAAAGAGGACCCGAATTTAAGGGTGTACGATCCAAAAACAAAAATGATATTGGCTCGTTTCCCTTGGGGAATAGATAAGCCCATGAGCGGCTGGAGTGATCTTGGCGGATGGATAATTAGTAGGTCAAGCCCCGAATCTAGGGCTGGACACATAGATTCAGACTCTAACAATCTAGTAAACGAGTACACGGAGTTCGGAAAAAACAGTTTTCCAGCTAGGATGGTTTTTACAGGTGCTGGAAAATACGTTTATGGATTAGAGCTCACATTTCTGGATCAAGCTGAGTTAAATAAGGATGTTGAGACGACTGTTTATGTGGACGATTTTGGTCTTCTAATTTACGGCACAAGCTTCGGTCTTCTTGGGACGGATCATCAAGGCAGAGATCTATTTTCGCAACTTGTTTACGGCACTAGAATTTCCTTATATCTAGGTATTCTCGTATCTGTATTCAGTGTTTTGATTGGTTTAATAGTTGGTCTTGCTGCAGGATATTTAGGAAAATTTGTGGATGAAATTCTTATGCGAATCGCTGATTTATTGTTAGTGTTGCCGGGGTTGCCTTTGCTTATTGTGTTAGTCGCAGTTTTAGGGGCGAAACTTGAGAACCTAATAATATTGCTTGGCTTGTTAGGATGGATGGGTTTTGCTAGGATGGTTAGGTCTCAAGTGCTTTCAATTAAGGAGCGTCCATTTGTAGAGGCAGCTAAGGCTACGGGAGCAGGACGTTTTCACATCATCATTCACCACGTGATGCCGAGCGTAATGTCGTTGGTCTACATTTCGCTCGCCACTTCTGTCCCTGGTGCTGTAACCGCTGAGGCGGCGTTATCATGGCTGGGCTTTTATGATCCGACGCGTATGTCTTGGGGAAGAATGTTAAATGCTATCTTTGAGGCTAACGCCATAACAAACTGGTGGTGGGTTCTCGCTCCTGGTGTCTGCATTTCCTTACTGTCAGCTTCGTTCATTTTAGTTGGTTATGCGTTGGATGAAGTTTTGAATCCGAAATTGAGGCTGAGAAGATAAGAGTTCTCCCTCACATCTTCGAAAGTTCATCTTGGAGAAACACCCAAAATTTTTCTTCAATTTTTTGATATAACTCAAAGCTTCGGTATTTGTTTAAAAGCAAACCCCCAAATCCAAAAAGGGAAATTAAGAAGCTAAATTTTAAAAGCTGATGCACAAATCTTCCGGGCTTCATCTCTATTTCGAACCCCTCTTTAGTTTTACGTAGAAATATCGTTATTGTTTTAGGTTCCCCCTGAAATGTCCGTAAAACGCCAAGAATTGTATAGCAATCATTGCACTTAATCTTTGTTATTTCAAACCCGTTGCATTTCATGAAAAACTCGATTCTCTCTACTATATAATCTAAATTAGCATTTTCCTTTCTCCACTTGTATTTCATATTCGCCACTAGCGTTAGTATTAGAGTTACAAGTTTACATAGAATTCTCCGTCTTTCTTCTATTAATTGATTTTGAAATTTTCGCTAAAAGGTTAAATATGGAATCTAACATTTTTCAACCAGTACCTTACGGTGTTTCCCATGGCTCTATTGAGGGTTGAGGGGCTGAAAACATACTTTAAAACAATGAGTGGTTATGTTAAGGCAGTAGACGGGGTTAGTTTTGAAGTTGAAGGCGGCAAGGCTACAGGGCTCGCAGGCGAATCCGGATGCGGAAAAACAACAGTTGCACTTTCAATTCTTAGAATTCTGCCTTTTAATGGCGAAATACGGGACGGAAAAATTATGTTTAAAGGTAGAGATCTTCTCAAATTAGATGAAGACGAAGTTCGGGAGGAGATTAGGTGGAAGGAGATCTCCATAGTTTTTCAAGGAGCTATGAACGCTCTGAATCCCGTTTACACCGTCGCTGACCAGATGGTTGAGGCTATAATGGTACATGAACCTGATGTGACAAGGAAAGAGGCGCTGGAGAGGTGTGCAAAACTTATGGAACTTGTTGGTATTGATCCATCAAGAATTAACAATTATCCGCACGAGTTTAGTGGTGGAATGAGGCAGCGGGCGATGATAGCAATGGCGTTGGCTTGTAATCCATCAATCTTGATTGCTGATGAACCTTCAACGGCTCTCGATGTCATTGTTGCGGCTCAGGTCCTGAAGCTTCTTAAAGAATTAAAAATGAAGCTTAATCTCGGCATGATTCTTATAACCCACGACCTTTCAATTATTGCTGAGTTATGTGAAAAAACAGCAATCATGTATGCTGGCAAAATCGTTGAGTATGGAGATGTTGTCGCCATATTCAAGGAGCCTCTGCATCCATACACTCAGGGATTGATTTCTGCTTTTCCTAACATAACGGGTAAACGTCAAAAGTTAGTTTCTATTCCAGGAGCCCCCCCTGATCTTTTAGCTCCACCGCCGGGATGTAGATTTCATCCTAGATGTAACTATGCGAAAGGGAAATGTAAAATTGAGGAGCCCGCCTTCATCGAAATATCGAAAGGCCACTATGTTGCATGTCACAAAGTTGAATCGGAATTCTATGGGAAAAAATGGTGAAAGATAATGGTTAAAATGGAAAAGGTGATTGTTCAGGCACAGGGGTTAAAAAAATGGTTCCCAATTAGAATGGGATTTTTTAGGTCCTTATTCGGTAAGCCAATATTTGTGCGGGCGGTTGATGGAATTGATTTAGAAATTAAAAGGGGCGAAATATTTGGCTTGGCTGGTGAAAGCGGTAGCGGAAAGACAACCACCGGAAGGCTTCTGCTTCGTCTAGTCGATCCTACAGATGGTAAAATATTGTTTGATGGGATTGATATTACAAGGGCCTCTGAGAAAACGCTGAAGCCTTTGCGTAAGAAAATGCAAATAATATTCCAAGATCCATATGAATCTTTGAATCCCAGAAAAACTGTTCTCAACATTCTGGAAGAACCTTTATATATTCATGGAATAGTGGGAAAGGATGCGGAGGAAAGAATTTTCAAAGTGATGAATGATGTCCAACTGGTCCCGCCTGAGGAGTTCCTCTTTCGATACCCACACGAACTTAGTGGCGGACAAAGGCAGAGGGTAGCTGTGGCTAGGGCGCTCACGTTAGAGCCTGAATTTATAGTTGCTGATGAGCCGGTTTCTATGTTAGACGTTTCCATAAGGGCTGAAGTTTTGAACCTTTTAACATTTCTTAGGGACAAATATGAGGTTGCGTTTCTATACATAACCCACGACTTGGCTTTAGCCAGGCATATATGTGATCGAATGGCCATCATGTACCTTGGCGAAATCGTTGAGAAAGGCAACTCAGACGACGTTATTTTGAACCCTTTTCACCCCTACACAAAGGCTTTGATTGCTGCTGTACCAATTCCAGATCCAACCTCAAGACGTGTGGATGTTGTTTTGAAGGGAGAGATACCAAGTCCAATTAATCCCCCATCTGGATGTAGATTCCACACCCGATGCCCAGTTATGATAGGCGATATATGCCGTAATAGAAAACCTGATTTGGTTGAGGTTGAAAAGCAACACTTTGTAGCGTGCCACCTATATTCAAAATGAAATCATACCCGCATCTTTCATTTTAAGCCAGCAACTTCTTCCATGACATATAGAAATTTATGCTGTAACTTTTTTCCATAAACCTTTTAAGCCTCCTTGTATAAGATTACTTTGCTCAAAAGGAGAAAGGAAGATGGAGAAAAAAATCTTATGCGTAATTTTAGCGGCTGCAATGATAGTCTTAATGGTTCTTCCGGTAAATGCTTGGGTTTATCCAGACGGCACAGAGGACAAGCTATATGAGAGGTACGGACCCCGTGCTAAGGACTTACTGATACATCTTTTTGACAATGACCCTGCAGAGTTCGCGGCTCTGGAGGCTGGCGTTATCGACATTATTGACTGGCCAATTCCTAAAACTGTTTATGAAAAATGGACAAATCCACCATACAACGAGATAATTAAAGTTGTGAATTATGGACCTGAGTATGGACTGTTCATATTGGATATGAACAGCAACCCCAACCCGTACAAGGGTAATCCTCCTAACCCTGACTACCCACAGAAGGATTACATTTACTATCCAGGTCTCGGCAACCCTATGGCTAATGTTTGGCTAAGGCGGGCGATAGGCCACCTAATCGACAGAGAAGCCATCATTGCTTTGCCAGAGATAGGTGCAGGATTCGGCTACCCAATGTATACCACTATTCCACCAGCAATGGCTAAATACCTGCTGGATGTTTATGGAGACCCAACAATTCCATGGGCATGGGAATACAGTCCAACTAAGGCTGCGGCAATTCTAGATGACCCTACAAAGGCTAACATGCCCATCGGTCCAAGCGGTTACAGGGAGTGGGGAGGCAGAATCGTAAAACTTTGGTTCTACATTAGAAGCGACCACCCGGGTAGAAAGCGCATTGGCGAGATACTTGTTGATGAGCTGAAGAATCTAGGCTTTTACATGGTGACTGGCGAAAACGTACATTTTGTAACCAGCGGAAAAGCTTTTATTGAAGTTATGGTCAACAAAGACTTCCACCTCTACACTGGCGGCTGGGCTTTGGGTGTGGACCCCGACCACCTGATACTGTGGGCTTGGGACTACTATTGGCATCCAGGCTTCTGCTATAACTATGGAGGCCACAACGATCCAGAATTCAACGAGGCTGCAGATGGCATAATGTACGCTAACACTCAGGAGGAAGCCGTTGAAATGGCCCTTACGGCTCAATACCGCCAGGCTTACATGATGCTTGGGGCACCTCTCTACTGTGTGTCCGGCAACAAAGCGTACCGCAAAACAAACGTGGGAGGTCACGCCTACGACACTACAGAAGGCAAAACATGGTATGGTGTTGTAAACGTTATGGGCTACGGCATTGACAACGGATGGACTTTCATGAACATGTATCCGGAGGGATTTGAGACAAGCGATGTAACCGTGATAGACTGGGGCTTCAAGGTCCCGGAGCTAAAGCAGCTTAACCCAATATACGCAAGCTGGCTCTTCGACTGGAACGTTCTAGGCCAAATCTATGAAAGCCTACTAGTGCGCAACGCCAGCGACCTAGGCGAGTTCCTTCCATGGATAGCTGAAAGCTTTGAGGTGGGCACGTATACCCATCCAGTTTATGGGGAATGCAGCCGAATAAGGTTCACTTTGAGGCCTGATGTTCGTTGGAGCGACGGCACCCCACTAACTGTGGCGGATGTTTACTTCACCTTCGTCGAACTAAAGCAAATTCTAGCGGCGCGCGGCTTCCCACACCCATGGTGGTGGAGCAACGTTCAAAACATCCTAAGCTTCTCAATACTGGATCCGTTCAACTTTGAAGTGCTTCTAGACGTTAAAAGCTACTGGGCAGTCGGCTGGATAGGAGGCAACATAATTCTACCGAAACACATATACAAGCCGATAGCAGAGACTGGCAACCCGCAACAAGACTACTTCCCCAAGGAAGTGCTGGTTGGAAGTGGACCATGGAAGTTTGAAGAGTACAGTCCAGCTGGCAAATACGTGCTGTTAACCAGAAATGACGACTTCCACCGTATCGGTCCAATAGCAACCCACATTTCCGCACACCCTGCGCTTTTCGCCAAATTCCTCCCAACAGAAGCCACCGCCTTAAAGGTAACCTTCGAAAACCTGTACATTAGAGGTGATTTGACTGATGTTGAATATAACATTACGGTAACAGCACCTGACGGGACAGTCACATTCTATGCGGCTTCGGGCATAACAATTCCGGCTGGAGGAAAATACACAGTTACGATTCCAATAAGTTGGACTTATGGACGTTGGGGAATCCATGTTGACGTATGGTACAACTGTATATTCCCACCGCCAACAAAAACTTGTCCAATAACAGGGGCACGTTACAAGCTTCACTTCTGCACTTACCGCCTATATCTATCCATTAAAGAGGATATTACTGGAAGAACCTATTACGACGATATCGGGCTAGGTACATACCCGTTCAAGAGCGAGTTGCCGTCACCAGACATAAAGGTTGACATGAAAGACGTTGCAGGAGCCTCAAAAGCCTTTGGCACATACCCAGGCCATGCGAGATGGAATACTGTTGCAGACATAAACGGCGACTACAAGATTGACATGAAAGACGTAGCCGGCATATC
>CALJDG010000003.1 GCA_938023865.1 uncultured archaeon
ACTACGATTCTGATTTCGACGTTTATTAATGAGCATGAACTTTTTCTAATTAAGTCTCTCAAGTTTTTGGTTTCGCTCATCTAAGAAGTAGAAAGCCACATCTTTTACTAGATGTCCGTATCTTTTAAGCCATTCTAATGGAACCCTGCGGTCGTTTCCAAAAACCAAGAATTTATGTTCAGCTGATGTTTTCTCTAACAACCAAACATGTTCAGCTATAACAGGAAACTTTGCAGGCGGGATGGAAACGCCTCGAACCATGGTAAAATATTTTGCGTCTCCAACAACTTTGCAATCATAGGACACCATGTCAAATAGTTTAGGAATATTTAAAACCATTCGCTTTGAAAGCGGAACGCCAAAATATGCGCTCATAACTTTTCTTGCAACATCCTCAAATTTAGCACTCCCATCTTTCTTAATGGATTGTATAACATTTATCTTATTGGTGGAATCCAGAGGTAAACTCCCAGCCCTCTTATTTCGTGGCAAGAGGTAACGGATTGTTAGACTAGCCCCTACACCGCTAGGCGGTTCCCATAAAACTTCATCGCCACGTTGCATGTTCTTCCGCAGAACATGACAACAAATCGGCATACGGTGATTTGAACCCGGATAACCCCCAACTTTGCGATGCAAGTCGCCAGCTCTAACAATTACGTATTTTTCGCCTTTTTGTTCAGCCTCATAAAACTTCCCATCTAAAACCCTTTGAAAAAGCTCAACCCAACTATTCATAATAACCGCACCGATAGAGAGCGATGAACCGAAATACAAAAACTTTCCCACTTTGGACGCCAACTCTTTAAATTTGCCAAAAAAGGTAAACTTTTGTTTGCATTAGAAAGCCGCACGCTTTTAAAAGGTGGGCAAGTCTTTCGAGGCTTGCTTTCTTATTTTTTGAGGCTTATTTTTTTGAGGGGCATGTGGGTCGTTAAAGTTATACAAGAGCGGGGCCTAATTCGGCCCTAAACTCCTCCGATTCGACTTGTGTGTGTTTTAATTTTTTATGTGTTGACTGTTTTCTGGTTTGAATTTTGACGGTTACGAGTTTCCCTTTATTTTTGAGGTTTTCATCAACCTCCCATGGGCTGATTTTTAATATTACCCAATATGGCTCCTTCCTCCAACTAACATATAAAACTGAGCAGGTTACGGGTTCGGCGATTTTAAACAAGCTATCAATATCATCGGCTGTGACGCCTGCAAAAGCCAAAGATTCCAACAAATTCTGCTTAACGGTTTGTAAAGCCTCAACCATCAAACCACCCAGAGCCAAAAAAGGGATTGTCAACACTTAAGAATTTTCCAAAAAACCAAATAAACACCAATAGATACAACCAACTCCAAAAACCAAAAATAAATAAAAAAGGGACAAGCCATAAAGCTTCGAGAAAAATCGTTAAATTTTGAAGAGAAAACGAACCAAGGCGAATGGAATAAACATTTATAAGGTTAAGTCAAAGACAAGTCAAGCTCACGTGAGATATATATTACACGGCATTGAAGTATTCAACATTCACCCCACAGATGCTATCTTGCAATGCCAGTCAAGTAATAGAGGTTTTATTTTCTTTCTAGTGAATTAATTAAGAGTGTCTGAGGAGGGCGGTAGGAAAACTTTCTATACTTTTAATGTTATAGACTGAAATGGGCTGGTAAAATTGAGTCAAGCCGATTTTATCAGGGAGTTTGTGTTCAAAAATTATATTCAGCCGGCACGGGGTAGGAATTGATCTGTATCTTTAAATTTTAAATAGCCCTTTCCTTTTACTAAATTTGAGGGCTTCCCTTGAGTATAAAGGTGATTTCTGGGGAATCTGTTGAATTGACCGAAGATCAAATCCGAAGGGCATTTGAGGCAAATTTAGAGGTCTTAGAAGAAGGGTTAGAATATGTAGATTCTGAAGTCCAAATAGGCACGGGTCGAATAGATACGCTAGCAATAGATGAGAAAAATAGGCCAGTATTTATCGAGTATAAGAAGGCGGGCGAATTTGATAAGGACGCTCTTGTGCAGCTTATGGATTATCTTAGCTGGTTTATAAAAGATGAGGCGCATCTATCATATCTTGAGAATCATATCAAGAAAAAGAAGCCCGATGTTGAAAAAATTAGCCCTGAAATTAGGCTAGTATGCGTAGTAAACGATGTTGAAGATAGAGTTAAAAACGCATGCTACGTGATCAGTAACCCAACTCAAATATGGACATATACCACAATCAAAAATGAAAGTGGAGATATCCTCATAATTCCAAGAATTGAACTGGATAACACTGAGAGAGAATTTGTTATTTCTGAAGAAGTTTCTGAGGACGAAATTTTAAAGGAATATAATACACTTTCTCCGCTCTATCAAGAAGTGAAAAATTATATATTATCTCTAGGCGATGTAGATTTTTACATGACTGGAAGAAACCCACGTTTCCGTCGGAGAACTGGAAGAGTCTTCGCAAACGTATGGTTTACAAGAAAATGGATTTCGCTTGAGCTATTTGTAGGAAAAGGAGCAATTGAAAACGAACGATTTACTTACTGGAAAAGCGGAGAATCCGACTGGGGTTATGTTCACTTAACCCCAAAAGAAGGACTAGACGAAGAAATTAAAACATGGATAAGAAAGGCATGGGAGAACGGTAGCGCTTCTTCATAAGAATTTAAGATCGCAAAAGTTTTGCTTTACGTCTTAGTTCTGTTATGTATTCTGCATATCTTGGGTAGAACTGGTCTGCTTTACGCTTTAGCTGCATATAATGTTTGGCTCCTATGCTTTTTGGAACCCTGCCCTGAATGAAGTCTGCAACGCTTTCCGGAATGTTTAGCCTGTCGCTTGTCATCGTGTCGTTGGCGAACTTTCTTAGGTATTTTGGCATTGTGTAGCCGCGTCTTCCAAACCATTTTTCTATTGATCCTTCGCTCACTTTCCCGTTTAGCCGGTTTATTAGCCTATATGTATGTTCCGTAATGTAGCAGTAATATGCTTGTTTTGTGCCTCTGAAGAATCCGACGGGGCAGCGGTGAAACTCTCCCAACTGCTCAGTTTTTGGAAAATCATTTAGAAGCCTCACAGCCTCCACAAGCCTTAAACCAGAATCTAACAGGAGGTTGTAAGCTGCCCGATATTTAAGGGGGTCAGATTCCAAACGTCTCGAGTCTGAAACTATTTGAGGTTCTTCCGGAACCCTTATGTCTATGCCAACCTCATCCTTTGGAATTGCCCTCCGAAGACCGTCAAGAAAACCTCTAAACTGCGGGTCTGGATTGTTAATCTCCAAGCATTTAAACCAAGCCCTCATAGCCCTGTTTAAATGGTGCCTCTGACCAGCAGTTAAGGGCGAAAAAATTCGCATAACATCCATAGGCGTTCTTAAACACTCTTTGACATGCCTATCTAAATAGCCCAAAAGCGTCTTAGCATTCCTCTCCTCATAACGCTTAAACTCCAAATATTGAAGGAACATCTGCCTCGTTTCAGGCCAGCTTAAAGCAAAGCCTCCACCCAAAACCTCAACGCCGGCTAAAGAGCTTAAAGCTTCACAAGGCTTTTCAACACGTTTCATCAGCTCCCCAAGCCTATCACCGCCCTCAAGACTTGAAGCTAAAGAGTTTAAAGCCTTACACTGCTCATCCACACGCCTTTTCAACTCTTCTATTATATCTTTGTGCATAGGACGGTCCCCGCCACGTATCTGGGACGGTCCCAGGACGGTCCCGTAAGCCGCTGAATAAAGCAGCCCGAAAAAGGCTGCTTTTTCCGAAAGCGGACAGCCTAAAGGTGCTCCGGCCGGGATTTGAACCCGGGTCCGCGGCTCGAGAGGCCGCTATACTTGACCGGACTATACTACCGGAGCCCTGAACTATACTACTGGAGACTTTTATTTCCGTTTTCTGTATATGGCAACATTATCTTTTTCGCTGTATCTAACAAATTCAAATCCTGCTTCAATTAATTTCTTTTCCTCTAGGTTTTGGGCTATGGCTACGTGCCATTCGTCGCTTTCAAAGTTTATTAACTGCGTATAAAAATCTGTGTTTTCAAGTTTTTATGCCCAAGAAGCTGCTGCACCCATTTATTGTTTTTAGTTTTATGATATTCCATGGCAGCCTTCCAATGTCTAAAAGTGTGGAGGCGAATCTGCAGTAATCGTGGGTTCTGAAGTTTTCTTGCAATCTTTTTGCGTTGATCATAGAAATTTGCACGTAAAGTATACTGGTTTGTGTTGAAAACGTATTCGCTTGTTTTGGTAATGCGTTAATCACGGCGATTGTTTTTGCTGATACTTTGATAGCTCTAGCCAAACTTCCCTTAACTGGGTTATTAATTCTGATAACGCATGATTTTTCATCGATGTCGACCCACTTCAATTTTAGCGCTTCAGCAGTTCTAGCCCCTGTGTCTTTCAGCACTTGAAAAAGTTGCCATTTTCTTACCGCAACCAGCGATTAACTGATCCAGTTCTTCCTCTGTCGGGATGAAAGGCAGTTTCCTTTCAACTCTTGTTTTTGGTGGTTCAAACTGTCAACACACTGTCTGGATCTAAGAGGTTCGCACCATTTTGATCAACTGCTTAAATCTGCATACACGCTGCTTTATAGTTTGTTCAGCAAGACCGCGCTTTTCAGCATTCCAAGCGTAGTCTAAGATGGAAGACTCTTCCATTGCCTTGTAGAACCAGTATGGTTTGGATTTGAAAATCGGTATCCACAGTTTCGGCAAAGCCAACGCTGAACACTAGTGCCATCGCTGAGGCATCGCTGAGGTATCGTTGCCCATCTCTATAGAGTTTCGTAGAACCATATTCTGGGCAACTTATTGGCTGAGGAGATTTGGGAGACCTTGTCGAAGAGCCTGAAGCCCCAGAAGATACGTTTGGAAGAAAATTGCGTTCCTCAGCCCCAGTCACGTTTAAACCACCTTCCAGAAAACCGTTGCCCGCTGGAACAGCCTTGCCCTCACGCTGTAGATACTCAAGAATCGTCATGACGGTTTCGGATGGCAATTCCGTAGCCGCTACCAATTCGCTTTCATGAGCTAAACTTTTCAAATGAGTTAACTCTGCAAGGGCATTGAAAATCCGCTCCGCATTTTCTTTAGTTAAAAATGGGTTATACGTGGAAAGTTTACTGGCGCATTTCTCGCATAAAAGCCCCATGATCCATCCGGATAATTTACTTGAAAGACAATAGGCTTTGCGCCACATTGAAAGCATTTCTCGACAGGAAACATTTCAGGGTTTTTTAACCTATAAAGAGTCGGCGATTGCTTAGAGTTTAAAGGCTCACCATTATAAGAGAGTGAAGTTGGGGCAACTGGGGCAGAAGGAGCGAGTTCCTCTATACCATCAGAAATTACAACTTTGTTTTCCTCAATTAATTCACATTTTTTCGAAGAGAGAAAAACTTGCCCCACTTGCCACACCTGCCCCGGTTCTTCTTTAACGCTAATCCCGATCCATACTCGCTGGTTTTCGCCGCCGATACGTTTCTTAGCTAACATAACCCGGGGCTTTTTCCTAACTTCTCGCGAGAACGCTTCTTCGCTTACCTAAAAACAGAAAATCTACCAATAAACGAACTAAAACAGCTGCTGAAAACCACGATAAAAATGGAAGAGCAAGACATAAAACTAGGCCTAAAAATAAAACCCAAACGTGAAAGATAATGCCGTTCAAATGTGTAATCAGATGGCGTCGCGGTCAACCCAAAAACTAAGCATGGAGACCTACCATAAATGCCCCCACACTGAACAAGAAAAAACGTAAACTAGCATTCGTAATAGGCAAAGCAAAAGGCGCAGGTACCATAGCAATCCGACATATGCTAGAAAAAGCAGCTCAAAAATTCCCAACCAAAAAATACAACAAAACCATACACATAATCCTAAACGAAAACGACGACGAAGCCTACGAATCAGCATACCGTATAGGCCTCGCCGCCGCCCTCATAAACAAAGCCAAAACACCAGAAGAAATCCAAAAACACATACGTTACATACAAAGTGCCATGCCAGAAGAAATCTGGTTCTGGACAAGCAAACTGCTCGACGAAGAAATAGGAGAAAAAGCCCTAAATGCCCTGGCAATATTAAGCGGCGCCGCAACAACACAAAGCAAGAGACACCCGCAGCCACAAAAAGGAACATTCTGGCCGATAGTGCGACAACGTATGCAACAAAAAGCCTTACAACTCTACCTGCAAGATAACCCGAAAACGAAATCAAAACCGACGATAAGAGAACTACGTCAAAAAGGCTACTTACATAAAGCAAAACTTGCTACATTAAAAGAAATGAAAACCCAATTTTCTGCAGTTTCAATTTAACTTATGTCCCCCCATAAATTCTGTTAGTTGCAGTTAACGGAAAAGTTATTTACTTATGGGGTGTAACTACTTACGGGGGTTAAGTTTGCTTTTCGACCTAAATCCAAAAACCTCTTCAAAAGAACTGTTTGGTCGGGAAAGGGAGCTTGAAGAACTTATCCGTCTTGTTCGTGCTAGGAGATGGGTTGCCGTTCTTGGGCCAAGAATGGTTGGGAAAACAAGCTTGGTCAAAGTGGCTGGAGCTGAATTGAGAAAGGCCAAAACAAAGGTTGTTTATATGAACCTTTGGGGGGCAAAGGGAACGCACGGTCTATTAAAAGTCATGGCACGGGGTCTTAACGACGAAAAAAGTATTCTACAAGAAATAAAGGATGTGGCTCAAAGAGTTGAAGGCGTGTCCATTGGACCTAGCGGGATTTCAATATCAATCTCCAGAAAACCCATGACCACAGTGTGGGATTTGTTAATGGCGATAGGAAGCAAGGCGGGAAATTGCGTAATTGCACTTGATGAAGTTCAGGAACTTGCAGCAATATCCGGTCGCCTATTAAAACTGTTAGCCAACATTTTTAATACACACCCAAACATAGTCTTCATATTTACTGGATCCATGTTTGGTCTTATGAAAACGTTGCTGGAGCCAACGTCGTCCTCACCCCTTTATGGACGCTCTCCTGCAAGGCTTTATCTTAATCCCTTCGAGAAAGAACTTGCCATTAGATTTTTAAGGAAAGGTTTTGAAGAGCAAAAGCTAACTCTAAGAGATGAGATAATAAATGAGGCTGTTGAAAGGCTTGACGGCATTCCCGGATGGTTAACTCTCTATGGAAACAACGTAGCAGTGCGCAAACTTCCGCATCAAAAGGCCCTTGAAGAAACTATTTCCGAAGGCATAAAAATCGTGAAAGATGAACTTGAGCATTTTCTTGAAGGCAGAGACAAACAAGCCTATTTAGCAGCCCTTAAGGCAACAGCCATATCAGCCCGTTGGACCGAGATAAAAGGAGCAGTAGAAATAGCAAAGGCGTCCCCTGCGAACGACGCAACAATTTACCGCATAATAGAAAACCTCAAAGCAGCTATGCTAATAGAAGAGAAAGAAAACGTTTACAGAATAAATGATCCCATGCTCCGGACACTTCTGCTAACCTCACAAATAACTTAAGGGACGTAAGCACTTACAGGGTAAAACATGAACACACCCTTTAACAACAAAATAGAAAAAGGGGGAGGTGTGGGAGAAATCGACAACATCTAATGGATTTGACCGGACTATACTACCGGAGCTTTCAGCCGAATAATATTCACTGTGGGCTGTATTAATTTGCTTTTCTTCTCGTCGCGTTTTAGGTTCTCAGTTTTCAAATTTCAAGTTGCTTCAACAGGTGATTGTGGCGGTTGAGGCTTAGAAAAGTCTATATTTGCAGTTTTATTTTAGTCGTTTGCATAATAGCTCAAGTGGTTTGATGCCTTTCAAAGATGAGTGTCGTCTTTGCGGAAGAATTCTCTCTTACAATTATCTTAGGCGATGTTGGAGATGCGGCAAGCTCTTCTGCGTTGACTGTATGGTTCCGGAAGTGGCGACAGGAGATGCTTCAAGATTGCTTTGCCTTAACTGTGCGCAGAAGGCGGTTTCTCCAAAGTCTAAAAACAAATATGCGCCACTCAGGGCCTATTTGAAGTTTAGGTCGGCTTTCACCGATTCTGTTAAGCTTTCTTTTCCGCAGATAGATGGGATTATTGGGGATAATCTTCCCATGGAGGCTTACCGCTCTGAAAAGTGGTGGGCAAATTCGACATACTCCGTGCATGCGCGGTGTTGGCTTGAGGCTGGATGGGAAACCATTGAAGTAAACTTGAAAGAGGGTTACGTAATCTTCCGCAAAACGCAGAAAATTCAAAGCGTGGCCCTTCCCAAGATGAGGAATGTTGAGAAGCTTAAAAAGTCGTTTACGCCGCCTCCCTCTAGGATCATTCATCGCAAAAAGCCTTCGAAAACAAAGATTGCGAAGCTTTATGCTAGGCTTAAAAACTTGGAGAGGCAGAGGGTTAGCCCTCAAAAGCTTAAGGGTAGCTTTACGCCGAAACCCCCACATGAAAAGCGAGTTTTTAAAAAGAAAGCGTGAAGAATTTTTATTTATCCGTTTTAGATTTAGATGGTGTTGTGCGGCCGTCGTCTAGTCTGGTTAGGACACAGACGCCGTGAAAGATGCCTTAAAGCGTGTGGAGGCCTTCCAAGCCTGCGATCCCGGGTTCGAATCCCGGCGGCCGCACCAAAAAGATGATCAAACATGAACGGGTAAAGTTTAAGAAAATGTCTTCTTGCAATGTTGAGTTGCAATTTACACAGAAGATTCCCTTCAGAATTAAGGGAACGCCGGGCATGTGGAAACTTTTCTTTGGGGAATTGGCTAAGCTTGGGGAAGAACTTTTGTCCTTCGACCTTTATGTATGCCCAAAATGTGGGAAGTTAGGTTTTTGCAGATGAAAAATCGATGCAGTCCCTGTTGAAGATAACGCCTAAACAATTTTTGAAAAAATGCGTTAAATGTGGAAAGGATATTCCAATAGCCTCTGAATATTGCCAATACTGCGGAACTGGGCAGCCGCAAAAGAGAGGTTAGTTGTAGATCTTTGGCGGGCCATGTTAGATCTAAATCCCCGTTTAAATTCCCCACATCGAGAATGACCAGTTTACTATGTCGATGAAAGAAAAAGGGAGTTCAAATCTTTCCCGGGCCTATCATAAGATTTTCTGAAGATTTTCAGATATGCTCTTCAGAAATCACTATCTTAAGAGAACTCTCTTTTCGAAGAATGTATTTCCCTTCAGTCGTTTTAACAATCCAGTTATAATTGACCTCTCCTCCTTCAATCGCCTTATAGCTGGCAAGAGTTCCGATTTTGTAATTATCGAGAATACGGATAATTTCTTTCTTAGTGAAGTTCACATCCACTTAATAGACGATTGATTCATATAAATTATAGATCATTTCTTGACTTTGTAACTAGTGAAAAGTATCCGATAGAAAACGCAATAAATTTCGGATGCATCAATCAGTTTTCCATGATCTAGGCTTCAAAATCAATTCTACACCCAATTTCTGGATAGAAAGAGTACGAAACAGCGTCTAAATCCCGATATTTTAAACCAATATTTGAACCTATTTACTTTTGGCGGGCCCGCGGGACTCATACCAAAATGGGTTCAAGTCATAATTTTCGAGGTCTCTACTCTGAGCATTTTTGTGGTTTATCCATTGCTGTTGTTTTAATTTTTGGGGAGAATGCTTTTCGGTGTTGTGGTTGTCGTGTTCGGATGACGCGGATTTGAATGGTTTCATTTAGGTTTTTGAAGGCTATCTCCTGTAATGTTTATGGTCGAGGGCTGAAGCTTTTTGAGCAGTTTTATGATGGTCGAGGTTCTTTAGGATATTCGCGTTTCAAACCCTTATAGGTATTCTCGCAACTCATCAGCGGTATAGACACCACTAGTGCTAAATGGGAGTTTCAAACCCTTATAGGTATTCTCGCAACTAAATTGATGTTTATCAAGTCGTGTTTCTAAAGTTTGTTTCAAACCCTTATAGGTATTCTCGCAACTAACCTTTAATTTCTCCCTTCTCATCCATCATTGCGGTTTCAAACCCTTATAGGTATTCTCGCAACTCATCGTAACTGTCTAAAATGCTGTTTATGGTTTGGGTTTCAAACCCTTATAGGTATTCTCGCAACCAGTGGCGAAAAATGGGAAGATTGAGGAATGTACAGCGGTTTCAAACCCTTATAGGTATTCTCGCAACCTAAAAGCTTAGCTTTCGGCACGCAAAGCTAGTTTTGTTTCAAACCCTTATAGGTATTCTCGCAACCGTTTAACTTTTTGCTGGAATGGTGTGTTTGGTGGAAGTTTCAAACCCTTATAGGTATTCTCGCAACTTAATTTTTGCCGCCATTTTTTATTCCTCACTATTATGTTTCAAACCCTTATAGGTATTCTCGCAACTTTTAAAATGCGGAACATAACCCTCACTTTTTAAAAGTTTCAAACCCTTATAGGTATTCTCGCAACGAGACTGGAGCAATGGTGGTCAACATTGAACTTGGAGTTTCAAACCCTTATAGGTATTCTCGCAACTTCTTTTCGAAGGTGAAAGTTTGAGGTGTTTAGCTGGTTTCAAACCCTTATAGGTATTCTCGCAACATGACAAGGGGGGAGGGGGGTAGCCCTTGAAAAGCTGTTTCAAACCCTTATAGGTATTCTCGCAACATGTGAAATATTTAGCTGTGCCCGCCAGCGTCTGGTGTTTCAAACCCTTATAGGTATTCTCGCAACCCAGCAACACCACAAAGAAGGCGGAATAGGAAGGGGGTTTCAAACCCTTATAGGTATTCTCGCAACCCTTTTCAGTTTCAAACAGCATTTCCCGTTTACCGGGTTTCAAACCCTTATAGGTATTCTCGCAACCCAAAAGGAAAATGGGTTATTTTCTGTTTTATAGCTTTTTTGTGGCTTTTTCCAATAATTGTTCCCGTCGATTTACGATGAGAACTTGGTTATGTTTGATCGACGGTTGTGGTCTATATTATTGTTGCACTTTCTCCTTTCACCACTCCAAGGTTTTCCTTTGTAAGGTATGCTGTTGTTCGAAGTATGTAAAAAGTTATGGCGTCGTATTTCTTGTCTATTACTTTCGATAGGTTATCTTTTAGTCGTATGAAATTGGCATCGCTTATTTCGCCCTCGAAAACCGAATTTTGGATCCATGTAAGATATCTTCTTCCTATGCTCAGAACTTTGAGGAGCCGTTCCTCGCCAACATCATATACCATTATCACGAACATGTTTACTTACCATTGTAAGACAAATGGCTCATACTCCTTTTCTCCAATGAGGTGCTTTTCAAGCTTGTATAGCTCAAGCCTTATCATCCTCTGGTAAGATGCCCTCATTCTTTTTCCATAGCTTATGGTTTGCTTGAGCTTGTTTTCATATTGCTCTACAAAAATCTTTCTTCCGTTTTCGTTAAAGTATACACCGCCTAACTCCTCCATATAACATGAGGGGCTAAGCATTCTTTTATTTGTTAATGTAAATATGATCCTGTCGACTATTATCGGCTTGAAGACTTCTGCAATATCTAAGTTTAACGAAAATTTTCTGTAATTGGTAGCGTGGAGGAAGCCTATTCTAGGATCTAGATGTGTTTTATAAATTTCGCCGAGCACGGTAACGTAAAGAAGACTGTTGCCGAAGCTCAACAAAGCGTCTAACCGGCTTTTAGGCGGCCTTCGCTCCCTTTTTTCATAATGGTATTCTGCATCGTCGATGATTGTATTAAAGGAGATATAATATTGCTCTTTGGCTTGACCTTCAACGGCCATTAACTCCTCTACAGAGCAAGCCTCTCTCAGTTTAAGCAAGGTCTCTTCAAGAAATTTTATTGTCGAGCTAAGTCCTCCTTTCCTGTTATGGTAGTAGGTCACGTTTTTCAGCATATTTTTTAAACTACCTTCAGCGAACTTGCTAGCCAGAATAAGCCTTTTTGTATGATCTAGATAATGTTCACACTGTTTCAGCGTCATAAAGCCTGAGTTGTAGTGGGTTCTAGGGTAAAAACTTCCCATATAAAAGCCGTAATGATTGAAAATGTGAAGGGTTATTTCGTTCAATGACAAAAACTCCAGAAGCCTCTTATTAAATGTCGTTTCGCCGAAAATCATCAATGAAAAAACTTCAGACACGGGTACATATTTCTTCTCACCGTTCGCCTTGATAAGGCATAATGTGTTCCCTTTTCGCTTTATCTCGCATGGACTAAAAATATAAATTGTTTTCTTCATCTTACGCCCAGCAAAATTCCTTATATGCACATCTTCTACAGTAGGAAATCCTCATTGGTGGAGGGGGATGTTCCAGCTCAACTATCCCCTTAATTTCGTTAAGGACTTTTAAAAGCACCTGTTGGGCTTCTGCATCTAGCTTTACCCTTATCCTCCTCTTCTCAGTTGGAACGAGGATCCAGCCGACAGCATCAACACCATACTCCTTCAGTCTGAAAAGGTAGTAGAGGAGTTGAAAACGTGCGGCTTCAACAAATTTTGAGGATGCTTTTACCTCACACACCGCTCTTTCGGCTCTTTTGAATAAATCGATCTTTATGCCTTCCAACGATACTTCCTTTAACATTCTACGGTAGAAAATCTCATGGATCGCCCTCCCAACATCTAAGGTTGATGCGTCTTCGTCGGGGGTTATTTCGCGGCTCATTAGCCAAACCTCACGCTTACAGATGAAATAATACCAAACAAGCGTGCCCGTAATCGGTTTGCCAGAGCAAAGGATGTAGGGAAGATCGATTTGCAATACTACCTCACGTTAGAACATTAAAAATTTTGATTCCATTGTGGTTTTAAATCCTGTCTCTGGGTCATAGTATGCATCGGTTTCCTCGCGAGGCACAAGCAATACGTTAGCTTGGGCCGTTATGGGCTTAAGGCTCTTCAAGCACGTCTCGTTCTCGTAAACCTCGACAATGTAGTTCTCCATTTCAGTCCTCAACTTTCTAAGCGCCGCTTTAAGCTCGAACACTTTCTCTAAAGCTTCTTCCCTTTCCAAGGCTTTTAGGGCTTCTTTAAACTCTTTTAGTAGCCGTTCAGCCTCACCATCATATTCCATGTAAACGGGCACTTTGGGCTCTTCTTCGATGAGCGAGAAATGAGTTAATTCTTGGAAATCCAACGCCTTTATTCTTTCCAGCAGCTTCATACAATCAGGATGTTTCTCGATGTTCATTCTGTAAGAGACATCTTCGTAATACAGCTTCATCAATTCTGCGAGCTCGTGCTCTTTTACGCTCTCCTTATGGGCTATAAGTTCCATGGTTCTCTCTGGAAGTATGCTGCCGTATATTTTTCTAGAATCCTCCCGTCCGTTTTCATCGATGACCCTGAGGACGTACACTCGACCAGCTGGAAGCCTCCAGTTCCTGTTGCATCTTCCGGCAACCTGAACGATTGAGTCGAAGGGGCCAAGATCCCTAAAGGTGACGTCGAAATCCAGGTCTACGCCGGCTTCAACAACCTGTGTGGAAACCAGAATCACGTTGCGCCGTTCTTCCAAAAGCCTCTTCAGTAGCTCTATTCTTCTTTTCCTTTCCATGGGAATTATGCTCGTCGACAGATATGTCAACACAACTTTGGTGGGGTTCGTCAATTCATCGTTTGATCCAACCCTGACAACTTTTTTTCCTAGTCTTTCAACTAACCTTCTGTAAACCTTCTTTGAAGCCCTCACAGTATTGACAACCAGAAGCGCAGAAGTGCCCTCCGTCCACTTCGATAGGAAGAAATCCGCAAACTCCTCAGCCGTCACGGCCTTTTCAAACTGTGGCATCAACTCAGTTCTGCTCATATATTTGAAGTATTTTTCCGGCTTAGGCACCAGCTCAACGCTTTCCCCCGTGAAGATTGCTGGCATAGTGGCAGTCATTAATATGATCCTCATGTCGAAGTTCTCGACTAGGTGTAGTAGGGCATCGCGTACAAGCCTCCAATACTCAAGCGGGATCGCCTGAACCTCGTCCAGGATGAGGATGGAGCCGGCCAAGTTATGAAATTTTTTAAGCAGCGAATTTTTGCACCCAATTATGGACCGCAGAAGCTGCTCAAAGGTTGTGACGACGAAGCTGGATTCCCATGAGTCCGTTAAAAGCAGGAGCTTATCGAGCGGAACATCCCTTAACTCCTGTGATGGGAAAAACAGGTGATGGTGCTTCAGAAGCATGGAGATGTCGGGCTTCCTCCCATGGTAGGCCGACAGCACATCCTCCACGCGAGCATGTGTCTGCTCTATTATGTTGATGTATGGCAGGCAGTAGACTATCCTCGCATACCCGAGGCTCTCGCCGATTTTGAGCGCGGCGTGTATTCCCAGCAGGGTTTTCCCCGCTCCTGTGGGCAAAGTGATTGTGATGATCCTCGGCACGCCCTTTAAAGCTGCAGTGAGTTGTTCGTCCGCCTCTGAGAAAACGGACCTTCTGAGCACGTTTATTCTGGATGAATCCGCTGAGGCAAACCTCTTTTCAATGTATTTTGAAACGAGGTCCGAGGGAAGCGTTCTTTGTCGGCTAATTGCCTTCGCCCCTCCAGCATCCTTTTTGTCCGCGTCGATAAGTGCTGAAAACATTAGAAGCGTGTTGTAGTAGCTACGCCACCTTTCATGCTCCCCCAGTTTAAACCGCGAAATTGCTGCTAGCCTTAGCATCCGGCTTATTTCGGGCAGGAAAGCTTCAAAATTGCCCATGAAATCGGGGAACTCCTGCAGGCCGATCTCGTCCAACTCGTTGGATGTTTTGCTTATGTTGCTTCTAATGGAACTCACCTGCTCTATGACGACGGGTTCACCCAGCCATGCAGGGTCAGCGCGTTCAAGAAGGCTGAAGCTCTTAAGGCTGCCGTGATGGGAGTCAACACAGATGAATCCCGCGGCGGCCAGGAAAGGATCACCCAATCTCTTGTTTATCAGCCAAGACGCGAAAATTGCTGACAGCTTGGAGTGTGTTGAAAGGTCGCCGCGCACCCTTTCGCCTAAAAGGTATTTTTGAAAGAAATGTGTGTATTTGGCTACATCGTGGCATTTGCCGATGATCTCGGCAGCTTCGCTGAGCTTTGAATCAGCAACTGAGGCAACGTATTCCCTGCATAGCCTTCCAACTTCGCTGAGGTGCCTCTTCAGTTCGATGCCTAGGTGCGAGTAAAAACGTTCACATGAAAACGCCGACAACTCTCTCGCCATTTAACGTACACTTGAAAACCTCACAATCGACCATAACCCTTAGCGCTCTGCCCCCTCCCTCGTAAATGTAGTTCTCTTGCCTCCTCAGCTTCCTGTCTTCAGCGAAGTCCGCTGGCACAAGCTCTTCCAAGCATATCCTCCGTTCGCGCTGTGGGTAAACCTTGCTGAGGGCGGAGACAGGCACCATGGTGTGAACCTCAATTTCGTCGCTTGGCCTGTAAACCTCGGCGTCCACAAAATCGACGTACTCCACTTCGGCTATGTTGTTGGCGGTGCCCAAGTATGGAGGATAAGCAAATCTGCGGCTCCTTATTCGTTCCGCAACCTCATTTAACAGTTTTTCGTCTTCATGGTTCAAGAACGCCCTGAAGGACAGCATAGCCGGCTCGCGCTCGCCCGAAACGAGCATGTCCACGTGCACCTGCATCGACCCCCCAACCCCCCTCAGCTTCTTTAAAGTAAGAGGCTTATCGGTCATCAAGTAGTTCAAGGTGTTTGTAACGTGCCTCACGGACGACTTCACCTGCAACGCTATCCTGCATTTTTCCGAGGAGAAAACTTCGTAATAGGAATTCCTGTCGTAGCCCATTATCGCTGCAACCAGCCCGGAAACCGCGGTTCTGGGCGGGAAGGAGTAGCTGAGGGAGCTTGTAGTGGAGAAGTGTTTTCTGAAGAGCGCGAAGAAACCCTTTATATCGAAAACAAGCAGCTTGATGTTCAAGTCCGCTCACGTTCTCTTTATAGCTGCCTCCACCTCTGCCGCAGTCATTTCGTGTGGAAGAGCCGAGAACCGCTCAGGACAGCAGTTCCTAACAAGATCTTCAAAGTAGCTTAATTCCTCGCTTGTCCTCAGGTAAACCTTGGATATGACGTCTATGTTCCGCTTTACATGGTCGATCAGCCTCTCAAAGTTTATTTCCAGATCTGTGAAGTCCCTTATTACCTCCCTGCGCGGCTTAAGGGCGACGAACTTACGCAGGTCTCCGAGGACAGTTTCAGCATCTTTATATTCTATGCGCAGGTAAAGGTGGGGCATCTCACCTATCTTGCTTCTCGTTGTCGGCTGAACCTGGAGGGCTTTCCACACGAAGTTGTCGAAGAGTTTCAAGTCGGTCATGGTCATCCCTGTTCCCTTAGCCCTTCTGCCGCTCACGACTCCATAAAAGCCAATTAGGGAATAGTAGATGCGCCAGTCTCTGCCCATTGTGCCATACCTTTCAGCCGCCTCTCTGCCGGAGAAAACCGATGTTATCGCAGAGGAGTCCATCAGTTCAACCGCATGAAGCGAGAAGCCCCATGTGAACTGTACTGGACCTATGAACGATTTTGAGGCACCTTTTTCCCCCTCGCCCTTGCCGATGGGTACGGTCGCTCCGAAAAGCCGCGCATCTATACACTTATTGAGCACTTCGTGAACCCTCTTCTCGTCGAGGGTTCCAAGCAGCTTCTCAACTCTCGTATCGGCCCTAACGCTTTCGCCGGAGATCTTAGTCACATAAACGTAGTCTTCGCCGAAATGCTCGACGATGTAGTCTCGGAAAAACCTTTTGAGCCTGACGTCCGAGACGAGGTTTATGTTTGTTTTCGGGTCGATCCTCGGCCTGTTCTCCGCATCGGGGTCACCGTTTGGATTGCACACTTTCGCTTCGTATATTAACAGGATCTCGCTGTTCGGAATTTCTTCTTTCATTTCGCTTCTCACCTCCTGCTCGTTATAGCTTGAAGAGTCGCATATGCGTACCCGGAAAGTATGTAAAACACGTTGTCTATTGGATTCCGAAGCGCTTCCAAGTTTCTATCCAACATCATCTTCATACACGCGTAGATTGCCTCATTGCGGTCGTTCAACGCCCTGTAGTTCCTCAATCCCTCAAGCGTATGGTTGGCTAGAAGTTTCACCCTCTCAGCAGACATTCCCTCAAAGTTTATCTTATTAAGCACAGCTTTTTTCTCATCGCCCTTGTTGTACTGTTCTATCCCTATCTTTCCAACGAGGACTCCGAGCAAGAAAAGCGCCTTCTGCCACTCCGCATATCCCACCGCTGAGAAGAAAGCTTCAACGTCTTCGTCAGGGATTTTGACGGAATCTGCCTTGCTCTCTAACCCCATTTTAGTAACCCCAACTTCTCCTAAAAGTTTTAGTAACAAGTTGTACTTTAAAAGACCTCTGCAAAGCCATGGCTCCCATCCGCCTTTTTTGGGCCGTTCTATATCGTATCCCTCATATGCCTCGTACCTATTAATCCTGGCAAAAAGAACCGCCCTGGAAATTATGTTTTCAAAGGGATAGGCTGTGTTGGTCATCATCGAATCGAACAGCATCACCAAAGGTTCCCATTCAACCCTATCCCGCGTCTTCTTTAAAGGAAATATTTTTTTAATATTTTCGAACCCGATGGACCATTGTTCAATTGCCTCATGGAATATCGCTGCGGCTACTTCCGAAATTTTATAGGATAATCGGGCCAATTCTGGCAGCCTCATCAATGGCACGTCTTGAATTAGATATTGGAAAGAAAAGTGCGATGATCTCCTGTATCCAAATAACAAGTTCAAGAAGATGCGCGCAGAACCATACTGGCTCTCCATGAGGCCATCCATGAGCGTTTCGACCTCCTCCAGGCTTCTGTAAGCCTTTACCACATTGAAAGCTGATCGCACTTTCTGGGCAATGCTTTCCAAATCCGCGTATGACAATTTCATCCCCATGAACTTGGGTATGATGGAGGTCTTCAATTTCACAGGAGATTCGTCTCCGATCGTTGCGACCAAATTTTGCTCTACAAATCTCAAGCCCAGCACGAGCTTTTCCTTGCAGTCCGGACATATAGCGTGTGTTTTCAACATGTTTTCAGGTTTTCTACTTAATCCGGAAATGAAGCCCGTTTTGTCAACATTATAGATGCATAGCAACGTCCCCTCAGGGTAGGATGGGTTAGTCAACACCTCCTTTTTCTCACCGCAAATATGGCATCTTCCAGGCAGAATTGGGTACTCTTTACTTCCAGCCGCATACTGCATAAATCGCAGGAACTTCCGGTAGCCAGGCTCCTTGACCAACTCTATGACTTTTCCATCCTTTCTCACACAAGCCGTAAATAGGGCAATTTCTCTCAGACAATGTCCCTTTTGGGTAAGCACGGCTTCAATATCATAAGCATGCTTCTTGTCCGGAAAGAACTTCTCCACAACCTCGCTGAAAATGCGCTGCAACCTCCTTATGTCTTCATCAGTAAACGCCCTTTCGTTGATTTCGCTGATTATGCGGCCAATAGCCCACTTCTCAGGCTTGCGTGGATCAAGCAGGTACTTTGGGTTATTGGTGGTCAGTACAACCTGCGGTTTCTGGCCTACTGCATTACCGATCCAAAAAAACTCCTTCGCCCTTTCCACATCACATTTAATGCCACAGTCACAATCCAATTTACCGTTATCCAGGTCAAAAATAATTCTAGCGAGCAAGGTTCCTCTGCCTTTAATCCTTTCTGGGAGGAACTCAAACCCGTTTGAGAACAGCACCTCGCCAATCTCCCTCAATGCATCAAACATTAAACCACCTCAAACATTCCAAGGCCCTGGGAGTTTTTAGCGCCGAGGCCCGCTTCATACGCCGTCGTAATGAGTGCCCTAGGACCAGCCAATGAAAAACGCCCCATCCAACCCTTCACCAGGGTGCCTTTGTACATTACCACCACTTCCTTAACCCTTAGAGGCTTAACCACGATGTCCGATTTTATATTTTTGCTAGAAAGCAAAAAATGCTTCTTCTTTATATTGGAGTTTATAAGAACTGAAAACTCTTTCTCGTAGGGTGAGAAATAATACGTCTTTTTCTTGCCGTCAGGGGTCATAAGGGTGCTGTACACGGTTAGGGGGGAAAGCATGTGGATCTTTATTTTGCCGTTTTTCATAGCGGGTTTTGCAGGGAAAGCCAATTCAGCGACCTTAAGGGTTCGCCGACCCAAAACAATGAAGCCCTTCGTTACAATTGTATTTGTAAGATCTTCAACAAATTTTTCAATGGGAGAAGAAACATGCAACGTTATGTCGCCCTTGTAGATAAACCGTTTGTTATCTTTATCTAACTTGCAATGCCCCTCGAGCCTTGAAAACGTGAACATTTTGAACTGCCTTTTGCCAAAAAGGAAACCCTTATCATGGAGAAAATCAGCCAATTCTCGAGAGATATTGCGATAAATAGCGGCTTGAACGAGGCGATTATAATCTACAGGTAAAACAACACACCCGCTTTCCGGATCTTTAAGCGTCAATCGCATTCTCACGGATCAAAAGCCACCTTGAACACTAAATTTATTGCAATTACCTTTAAAAATGATGCGCATAATTAAGTATCTAACTATAAGATTCGTTTTATGTTAGCAGCGATTGATGGAACATGTTTATATGGTGTTCCAGCCCATTCCTCTTCTGTTAACGTTGGGGATTCCAGTTTTTCCATGTGTTGGCCTCTCCTGCTTCGGTTTTAGGCACGATCAGCCATATGTCGTAGAAAAGCGTTGGCCTAAACATTCTCGGTATCTCTGCGAGGAACTCTAGGATTATGCTATCTTCGGTTTCAGCTCCAGACCTGTAAAAAACCTTTTTCAGGCAGGGTTCCGAACATGCCCAACACATAGCTTTGTTTCCTAACGGATTTTCGTCGCATTCAATCACTCCACAATCACACCCATCCCCCTCAAGATATGAAACACGGTCTAAAAGCAGGTTATACAGCTCCCCCTCACTTATCGCGACAAGCTGCCTAGGCGAAGTCTTAAAATGCTCACAAAAGCCCCAAGCCTGCGGAGGTAAACATCAGCCGTAACCCTTGAGCCCGCGGGCAACATTTTCATACCAGCGCCTAACATCATTATCAGCAAGCAAATAACCATACTTAGATTTACCGGCCACAGCCTGTCCCCAAGGGAATAATTTACTGACTATATAAAGGACTCGAACCCCAAAAAGTGGCGGGCCCGCGGGGATTTGAACCCCGGTTCTCCGGCTCCGGAGGCTTGCGCACATGCATGCACAAAAAATGCATGTTCGGCGCCTTAATCCATACTGGGCTACGGGCCCTCCGAGGGATAAATCTGCACTTGGCAGAATTAATTGTTGTCGTGTTGGCTAAATCTCTATTAGTTCTTCGTTTATCCACCATGCCTTTTTCTTTCCGCCCTTTTCTCCCGGATAATATTCTATTATTGGTTTGCCCAGCTGCTTTTTTGAGGCTTTTTCCATTCTTCTTAGGCGGTTTAGGATTAGCCATCTGTTTGTTTTTGTGTATTCGGCTAGTTCTGGCGTGGTTGCACCTTTGTAGTGCATTAGGTAGTCGACTATTTTGTGGTCTAACTCATCTATACAGAAGGTGTGTGGATTCGTTCTGCCTCTCTCGTAGGTGAGCAGTTCTAAGTCTGCTAGATACTTTCTTATTTGGGAGAAATCAGCCTCAATTTTTTCAAGCCGCCTTTCTAACTCGAAAATCTTGTCTGGTTTGGGCGTTTTCTGAAGCTTTTCTATTATGGCATCTCTTATGAAGTTGCTTCTTTCGCCTTCTGGAACGCGTAAAAGCAGCTCCTTATAAACATCGTCAGGTATTTTTACCGAGATTACTCTTAATTCGCTCATGCGCTTATCCGCTCTTTTATACTGTTGTTTTTATTTCCTTCGGAAATCTTTTAAAAGCTAGAGGGTAAAACTCTAGACCGAGTTCCGATTCAAAGTGGTATGTCATGCCTAGAAAAACCACAATTTCCCTTATAAAATGTGATGTTGGCTCCTTAGCGGGGCATCATGTTGTCCCAAAACCCATTCTAAACATTGGGGATAAAAATTTAAAAAAAGCCAAGGAAGAGGGCTTGATAAACAGTTACTATGTTTTTAATGTTGGCGACGATCTAGAGCTTTTAATGGTTCATGAAAAGGGCGAGTCAAACCCTGAAATCCACAAGCTTGCGTGGAACACTTTTCAGGAGGCTGCCAACAAGGCCTTAGAGCTGAAGCTTTACGGTGCTGGACAAGATTTGATAAAAAACGCCTTCAGCGGGACAGTCCGGGGGCTCGGCCCAGGAGTGGCTGAAATGGAGATTGAAGAGAGAAAATCTGAACCTATAGTTATATTTGCGGCTGATAAGACTTCGGCTGGAAGTTTTAATATGCCCTTATTTCGGATGTTTGCTGACCCGATGAATACTGCTGGGCTTGTTATAGACCCAAACATGGCAGGCGGTTTCAAGTTTGAAGTTGTCGATGCACAGGAGGGAAGGAAAGTTGTGCTTGAGTGCCCAAATGAAATGTACGAGCTTATTGCTTTAATTGGGACTGTTGAGCGTTACATAGTTTCGCGGGTTTGGCGCCGCAGAGACGATTTAATATGTGCTTCTGGTAGTGTAACGAAGCTATCGCTGATTGCTGGAAAATATGTTGGGAAAGATGACCCGGTAATGATTGTGAGGACACAGTATGGCCTGCCAGCGGTCGGCGAGGTTCTTGCGCCTTTCATGCATAGCTATTTGGTGGCTGGTTGGATGAGAGGCAGCCACTGGGGGCCGTTGATGCCTGTTGGTTTGAAGGATGCCCGATGCACGCTTTTTGATGGTCCTCCGCGGATGGTGGCTTTAGGCTTTCAAGTTGCAGAGGGTGCGATAGCAAGCGATGACGATGGAAAGCCTATGGTAACAGACCTTTTCGATGATCCAGCCTTTGCCCTTGCGAGAAAGGAGGCGTTGAAGTATGCCACGATGCTCAGACGTATGGGTGAGTTTGAGCCGGCCCGCCTAAGTGCTGAATCCATGGAATATACGACGCTGCCACAGATCATTGAGAAGTTGAGGGAGAGGTTTACGCCGATATAAGGTGTTGCTAAGGTTTTCACTGCCGTCTGATTTGCGCCAACTCCTCACATCGGCTCCTAACGACTTGGTAGAGTTTACTCCGCAGCTCCTCACCAGACAATTTTCGCTCTCTTATAAGTGCTGTTTTTTTGGCAAGTTCTGCATCGCCTAATCCTACAAACCATGCTTCAAAATCCCCACGATTCAGGTGGAACTCTATTGAGCCGATGTCAATTTTCTGAACCTTCTCGCAGAAGTCTCCGAGGCTTACGGCGTAAACACCTAATGGCTTGCCTATATCCACATAGAAATAGAAGGCTTTTTCCGCTGGTACGTAATCCAAAATTTGCCGAGCCTTTTCGATATTTATTATTGGCAAGCCTAAAGCTTCACGTCCTTTTTCAGTTATGGCGTAGTATCCTTTCTCCACAGCACTAACATAACCCATTTTTGCGAGACCCACGACATGCATCATAACTGTTGGAAAGCTCAGCCCCACTTCCTTTGCCACCTCCATCGGTTTAACGGGCCTGTTTAGCATCCATATTGTTTCCAGAACAAGCTTTTTCACGGGCGATAAACTCACGCCTATTACCTCAGTTCATTTTATACTGAAGTTTCGGCTTTTCAGACTTTCGCTTAATCCGTGTTCATTTAAGCTATATGGAACATATAATTTATAGTATACTCACAGATATAAAATAATAGGGTCCAGTTTGAATGTTGAGAGACTTTCCACTGGAGTGCCAACTCTTGATAAAATGCTTGCTGGTGGGGTTCCCAGAGGTTTTTCTGTGGCTGTTACTGGCGAGCCTGGCACAGGCAAGACTATTCTCTGCATCCATTTTATAGCTCAAGGTGTCGCCGTCGGCGACAGATGCATTTACGTGACTACAGAGGAAAGCCGCGAGTCTATAATAACCCAAGCAAGCCAGTTTGGCTTCGATTTTTCCGCTGCTATAAAGGACGGCAGATTGATATTGATAGATGCGTTGATGGGGACTGAAGATCAGTGGACTATTAAAGCGTTAAGCGTTGAGGAGCTTGTAAACAAAGTTATTGAGGCGAAGAAGGCTTTAGGCTATGGGAGAGCCCGCCTAGTTATTGATTCGCTTTCGGCTTTTTGGCTTGACAAGCCAGCCATGGCCAGGCGTCACTCATACTTTGTTAAAAAGGTTCTTTCAAAATGGGATTTCACAATATTGGCGACATCACAGTATGCTATAACCACTTCAGAGGCTTTCGGTTGGGGAGTTGAGCACATAGCAGATGGCATAATAAGGTTTAGGCGCTTTGTCAGAAACGGTGTTTTGAGACGTTATGTGCTTGTTGAAAAGATGAGGCAGACGCCCCACAGTCTGCAAATGCATGAAATCACTATTGAGCATGGAAAGGGGTTGGTAATCCTTGGACCGGTCGAAGAGCGGAGGGAAGACATAGCCCTCCCTAGAAAAGTGATGGAGCGAATACAAAAAGTGGTGGAGAGACGGGATGTCGAACCTCCAAAGCCTAGCGGTTGAACACTTTTCAAGGGCTGATGTTCAAAAAGAAATAGCTGAATTCTGCGAGGGAAGGTGGATGGCAGCCCACTGTGTAGGAGAATCTGGAAGACTAGTTTTCAGGCGTTATTTAGGCGGTGAACCAATGGCTATTAAGAATGAGGAAGAATTCGCAGCACTTTTAAAAAAGCTTGGAAACACTGCTAGAGCTTTTTATGCTACCGCGAATAAGTACCCTAAAGTAGAGAGCCTTGAAGATGTTGACCTTTCCAGAGCCTATCGTTGCACTCCAACATGGGACATCGATGGAACGCTGCAAAAGTGGCAAGAAACCATTTCGTTTGTGAGGGAAATTCTAGCGGTCTTGGAAAAAGAGGGCGTGGTCAAGTCCGTTTACGTGAAATGGTCTGGAAACGGTTGCCATATCCACATACATGAAGAAGCCATATCAGAAACTGTAATTAGTAAGGCGCACCCGCTAGACTTCGCCTACGCTATGGTGGAATATATAAATGCCAAAGCTCTACCGAAAATAATTGAAAGCCTAAGAAGCGAAAACGTAAAAGTCGAGAATAGAATGGATGCTGGAAGGGTCTTCACGTGCCCATTAAGTCTCCACCGCCAACTTAACGTGGTTTGCGTCTGTCTAAAACCAAACGAAGTTGACGGTTTCTCTCCAGAATGGATTCAGCCGGCAAGCTTCAAGCATAACATTGCATGGCGTAGCTTTAAGAAAGGGGAAGCCGACGCTCTAGCCTTAAAGGCCATCGAAACCGTGGGCGGTTACCCGATGTTGAGGGGTGTTAAAAGGCGAAGGGCGAAAAGAAAAAAACTTGACCAGCAGATAAACGAGTGGATACGAAGGTTTTAGCCGTTTTCATTTTAGATAAGACCATAATAAAGTCTGTTTAGCCTAATCTTCCTATAGCTTCGCCTCTAACGGTTTTGCGGAAAGCTGTACTTTTTTTTGCCAGCCTCTCCATATTTGCTTTTGTGACAGCTTCAACGTGTGGAAGTTTTTCTTTGTAAGCCTCAAGAAACCTGATTTTCAATTCCTCTTCAATGTTAAGCTCTTTTATCCTTTGTAAGCTCCAGTTCTTTACAAGTTCTATTACGCCCTTTTTGTCGAATTTGCAGAAAACAGTTGTTATAAGAGCTGTTACGAGTGCCTTTTCAGACATTATGGCAATTTCAGCTTCTCTAATGGCGTATTCGTTGCCATTAAAGGATATTGTTAAGCCGCCACCGTCTCGCACTGTTTTGAAGGCTTCTACATCTGTTATGCTGTCGCCGACATAAACCACATTTGATAGGTTCACGTTTAATTTTTTGGATATTTGTTTGACTGCCTCGGCTTTTTCGCGTCCTCCAACTGGGTTAACCTCTTTGAAGATTTTTCCAATTTTCATTTTGCCAACTTCTTTCCAGAAAATTTCGTCAAGTCTTTTTATGACTTGCTGATGCATTATTGGAAAGTCTCCGATGGAACATGCACCTTTGGGAATCTCGATTATTGGCATTTTAGCTATTTCAGCTGCCAACCCACGGATTTTATTCTGCTCCTTTTGGCTGATCAAATACTTATCGATCTTAACTTTTGTACAGTAAACATTCCTGAACGGGAAGTTTAGGGCTTGGCATAATGCTTTAATGTAATGCTCATAGCTAGTACTGACAACAAATGCATAAGCAGCTTTTTGAATTAGCTTTAAACTCTCTTTTATGTTGGAGATTAAAAGAAGAGTTTTAGCTGAAAAACTTCGCATTTTGCGGTCTGTGACGCCAAAAGCCTTAAGAAAGGGCAGTATAAGCTTAAGCGTGTCTCCAGCCTTGTAGCCCGCCTTTTTTACGATGTCGGCAAGCACATCATCATATCTGCTTATAACAGTAAAGATATGCTCGCCGTTAGGTACATAATGAGTTGTCAACTCGAAGGCATTATCATTTTTTGATATGGGGCCTTCACAGTCTGTTATGAAGACTTTCTTCAGCCTCGTTTTCTAAGTACCTCCATGTGGCATATACTTTTTTCTATGTGCCATTTCGAGGCTATGTCGGTTCTATGCCACAGGGCTCCACCTTTAATGGCTTTGATGCCTTCAAGCGAGATGTTTCTTGCATCCTCTATTGCTTCGCTCACGCCCACAACACAAACAGCCCTTGATTTCAGGGCGTAGGTATCGCTGCCTCGAAGTTCCATGGATGCCGGATAAATGCGAATCCTTTCACCGTATTTTTTTCTTAATTCGTAGGCTTTCGTTAGGTCTACCGGTTTGTCTATTTCCGCCTTTTCGATATGCTCAGGATAAGTCTCAGCATATCCGCCATAGCTTGGCGGAACCTTATACGTTACTACCGTTGCAGCTTTTTCAACCTTCACGCTAGTTAAGTTTCCTTCAAGAATTTTGAAGCATAAATCCACAAAATCATCCTTTAAAATGGGCAGAATGTTAATTATTTCTGGGTCGCCGGGGCGGCTGTTGTTCTCAAGGATTTTAGGCTCTTTACCAGTGTGCATAAAAGCCACATAAAAAGGGGTGCCCCTTAAGACATTGTTGTCAGAAGTTCGCCACTTGCGGAAAATCTTGTTTACAATTTCTAGCTCTTTTTCTCTGTCTGTAGCGGTCATGAAAGGTAATGTTTCGTCCGCGGCTTTGTAGGAGCCCATGCCGCCTGTGTTTGGACCCTTATCATCGTCGAAGGCTCGTTTGTAATCCCTTGTTTCTGGAAGCGGAACCAAATGTTTTCCGTCACAAAAGGCTTGGAAGCTTGATTCTTCGCCTTCAATCTTCTCCTCAACAATAACTGCGCCGTGCTGTAGGTTTTCCCAAAAATGTTCGAAGAGTTGTTCGCGGGTGGTAAAGTGGTCTCCCCAAACGCCCACACCTTTGCCAGCCGCCGGCTTATCCGGTTTAACAACAGCCATGTTTCCAAGCACATCAAGCCATTTGTAAAGAGCTTTACGCGCGTCCTCTGCTGTTTTGAATTCTTCTAGACGGAAAATTTTGAATTTAGGATTCACTTCTGGGACAGCTTCTTGAAATAGCAGACGCTGTTGGACCTTGCTGGCTTCTATGGCATACTCTTTTGTCGGACAAATCATCGGTATGCCAGTGCGCGTTTCAACAAGGTCACGGACACCCTCAATTATAGGCTTCTCTGGCCCAACAATGCCGAAGTCTATGCGATCCTTGTGAGCCTCTGCGAATTTGCATATAGCCTCCACATTTAAGTCTGGAACGACAACGTGGGCCGTAGCGCTTTTCACGTTAAATGGGTTTCGTTGCTTATCAGCAACATAAACTTCAACGTTATATTTTGTGCTTCGTAAGAAAGCATCAACCATTGCTACCTCGCGGGCGCCGTAAGAAACAACGAGTACGCCTACTTTTTCAACCAAGGCGTTCCACCTTTCTGGCGTTTAAAATGTTAATTGTTGGATGAAGCTAATCTATTTTACCACTAACTTCCTTCAACTGGCTCTGGAATCTCATAAAGCCTTCCGGTTTCCTCAATCCCTTCCAAAAACCTCATTTTCATCTTTTCTGCGATCTTTTGAGCAAGAGGTGTTGGATATTTTCCTGTCAAGCACCCTAAACATAATTCCTCCCTTCGAAAACCAGTAGCTCTGACAAGTCCTTCTATCGACTGGTAGCAAACAGCATCAGCGCCTATAATTTTGGCTATTTCTTCTGGCGTGTGCTTTGCGCCTATTAGCTGTCCATAGGTTGCCATGTCTATCCCATAAAAGCATGGACCAATTATGCGTGGAAAAGTCACAAACAAGTAAACTTTCTTGGCGCCCATTCTGCGAAGCTTTTCAACAGTAATACGTGTCGTGTCGCCCCGAACAATGCTGTCGTCCACTACTATAACTCTTTTCCCCTTCACCTTTGATGCTAGAATGTTGATTTTCTTGTCTATTGTGGCGTAGCGCTCTTTATCAAGTAGGATGAACGCGCGCTCAGTCACATAGCGGTGTCTTCTGGTCGCTCTCTCCCACCTCAAACCAGACTCTTCATGAACGCCCAGCGCCGCGTCATCACCAGTCTCCGGCATAGAAATAACAACGTCAGCATCCCTAATAATATCCATATTCTCTTTCACGAGGTTTCTGCCAAACTCCTCACGGATCTCATAAACATACTTTTTATCAAAAATGGAGTCTGGTCTAGCAAAATAAGCAAACTCAAAGGCACAGAAGGCTTTCCGTTTAGAGCGCATGAGCATTTCACGCTTAAACCCGTCCTCGGAGACTGTTATGAACTCGCCGGGCTTAACCTCGAAATCTCTGCGTAAACCGTTTATGTCTAAACCGACCGTTTCTGAAGAAAAAGCGTATGTCTTTTTTTCATCGCTGTAACCAGCACAGAGGGGTCTTATGCCATAGGGATCTTTGAAAGCGAAAAACTTTCCATCTCCGGTTATTCCGGCAATTGAAAAGGCGCCTTCAATTTCCTGCATGCACTTTTTCACAGCGGTGGGGAGGTCCTTGTTTCTGGATAATTCTATTAGAAGTTTGTGGCATATGAGGTCGGCGTCGCACTCATAAGAAAAGCTTGGAAATTCCTTAGAAATTTCTTTTCTAAGTTGAAAAGTGTTTACGACATTGCCGTTAAAGGAGATAGCCACCCTAAAACCGTTTTTAGAGGCAGTGACGGGTTGGGTACCCCTTATTAAAGACTTATCATCCGTCTTCCCAGAAGTCGTGTATCTAACATTTCCTATCCCGATATGTCCCGGCAAGCGTCCAAACCACTCTTGAATGGCGCTTGTCTTTATTTTCGGCACGAGGTCTAAACTTCTGTGAACATAGAATTCTCCGTAAGCATAGGTGAGGAAGCCGTGGGACTGGTGCCCTCTATGGTTTTGCGCCCTCAAACCCCAGTATACATACGGAAATATGGGCTGTTCGTCAAAGTTTATTGCCCCGAAGACTCCACACGCTATTTTTAGGTTTTCTTCCATGTTCGGGGATAGGGAAAAGCCTCTTTATCAATTTTTAGAACAAGTTTAAATCAAATCCTGAATATCAAACCATACATTTAAATCCATAAAAAGGCGAGAACCTAGAGGGAAAATGAAAACGGACTAAAAAGGCAGTTAAAATTGTTATGGCGTAAGCCTAAACTTATCTCTGGGATAGAGCGTGACTTCGCGAATGTTCTTTTTACCTGTCAACATCATTGTAAGCCTCTCCAAACCAATAGCCCAACCGGCATGGGGAGGCATGCCATAATCAAAAGCCTGCAAATGATATTTGAAAGATTCTGGATTTAGTCCCTTCTCCCTTAGCCGGTCTATTAAAAGCTCTTTTGAGGCTATTCTTGTGCCGCCAGACGATAGCTCAATCCAGCGCCACATAAGGTCAAAGCCCTCGCAGATTTCCGGATTATCCTCCTTAGGCTTTATGTAGAAAGCCTTAGACCTTGTTGGCCAATCCGTGATAAAGTAGAAGTATGGGTGGATTTTGCTCAACGTTCTGAAAGCTGGTGTTGGTATGTCCTCACCCCAGGGAATTTCTATTCTCTCCCTCTTCAACTCTTCGAGCACTTGATCGTAGGTGAAGCGTTTGAATGGGATTTCAGGCACATCTACTTGATGATTTAACGTTGCCAGCTCCCTCCAACACTTTTCACGGACAATTTTACACGTGTGCTGCATAAGTTGCTCTAGCAACTGCATGACATCCTCAGCTGAAGCAAAAGCTTGCTCAATGTCTACTGAGACAAACTCGCTTAAATGCCGACGCGTATGAGACTCTTCAGCCCTAAAAAAGGGACCTATTTCAAAGACTTTTTCAAGGCTCATAACCAACTGTTCCTTATAGAGTTGGGGGCTCTGCGCAAGAAAGGCTTTCCTTTCGAAATAGTCTACCGGGAAAAGCGCCGCACCGCCTTCTGTGGCTGAGGCAATTATGCGAGGGGTATGGACCTCCACGAATCCTCGTTCAAAGAGGAAGCTGCGTATTGCCTCAACAGCTGTGTGTTGAATCTTGAAGACGGCTATATTTTCTTCACGGCAAAGGTCTAAGGCGCGAGCGTCAAGCCGAACCTCTAACTGCGCTGGCACTTTTCCAGCAATGTCTATTGGCAACTGCGAAGCGGCTGTACTGAAAATTTTAATTTCCTTCGGAATGACTTCGACTCCTCTTGGCGTAATTTCGGTTTTCTTTACAATACCTTTTACGCCTATACCATATCTTCTTTGCAAAGCGTCAGACTTCGATAAAACTTCGCTGCTTACTTTCTTTCGTGGAATAGTTATTTGCACCGTTCCCTCGCGGTCCTGAAGTATTATGAAGCGTATCCCGCCTAAATCGCGAATTTCCTGAACCCATCCGAAAAGGGTTATTTCTTGCCCATCAAGTTCTGGTCGAACCTCAACAGTATAGTGGGTTCTCCGCCAGTTCCCGATAGGGTCAAGTTTCATTGTTTCACGCTCTGCTAGTCTGTAAACTCAATGCGCAACGTCATGTTGCGAACTTTACGGGCGATCTCCTTTAAAGCCTTTACATCGAATGGCGGTTGCCTCCTGCCTCTCTTTTTTAAAATAACCCGAGTTTCGGTTGTCCCATCTGGGAGCCAAATAGTGTTTATGGTGACTATGCTTAAGGGGGCAAACAAATCCTCCAAAAACTTTCTATCGTCAACACCATACTCTAAAACACGTACAGGCTTGCCAGTTTTCTCTCCCAACGCCTTAATTATTTTCCCACCGTACCCAAGAAGGCGGGGAACATCCCCTTTCCCGACGAGGATGGCTAAAGTTTTTCCGGCATCCACAGCCTTATAAAAGTAAACATTTTGAAGGGACGGATAGGTTTCTTCCAATGAGAGGAGTAAACGGGCAATTTTCAAATCCAGCTCTGAAACTTCTCCGGACTTAACTTTTTCTGAACATTTTTGGCATAATATCCCGCTTTTTAGACAGAAACTGCACAATACTGTCTTCACTAAGTGGATGCCCTCCACAAATAAAGGAGGGGCGGCGGAGCTTTAGAAAGTTTAACCGTAGCTTTTCAGCGTTCCAAAGTTATTTCGATGGTGCTGACGTTTGTAGGCGTGCCACCCTCTTCTCTGGGTGCCACCTGCTCGGTTCCGATGCCTACTTTCTTCACTTTAACGTCTGGTAGGAATCGGCGTCTAACGACCTCAACAACGTCGACAGCTCGGCTTATGGATCTTCCTCTTGCTTTAATATTTACCTCTTTTGCTCCGCCGTGGAAGAGGGTTATGCAAGCCAGTACATAGTTCATTACTGGCTTTTTCCCGATCAACACTGAGTTGCTTTCAGACATTTTGGACCGCCTCACTCCTTGTTTCCACTTTTCCTATGGCTTCATAACCATTTTTATCCGTAAATAAATACATTACGGTTTAATCCTCTTACAGGGCAATTAAAACGCCTACAGCAATAGGTTCGTATAAATTAAAACTTGCTAAATGCTTAAATATTCCATACTAATGTAAAACACTTTCTAACATTTAATAAAGTATAAAGAAGCGTTAAAACTTGGAAGCACTGACAAGACGCTCAATTCAGCTGCTGAAAATGTTGTATGAGAAGGGGAAATCGGCAAGCACATACACATTACACACGAGACAAAGCGACCTAGCAAGAGAGCTGGGCATCAGTAGGCAAGCATTAAACCTCCATCTTAAAAGGCTTCGAGACCTCAGCTTCATAAGAACTGGAAGAGGATTCATAGATGTAACTGAAAAAGGGCTAAATGCTTTAGGTGTATCTTCGACACCAGCCTTCATATTCATAAAGGTTTACCCGCCCAAAAGAAGCGAAGTCTACGAAAAAATCAGAGAAACAATCGTCCAAAAGGCTTTCAGAGTTGCTGGCGACGTTGACGCCGTACTCATAGTCGAAAGAGATAAACTTAATGAAGTTTTGAGGAGGTTGTCAGCAATCGAAGGAATAAAAGATACAAAATCTTATGTCACAATAGAATCAATAAAATAAACGTGCGGGGGTTTAAATGAAACTTCTTGAGTATGAGGCAAAGAGGATACTTGCAAAGTATGGTGTTCCAGTGCCAAAAGGAGAATTAGCCACAACCCCAACTCAAGCTCAAGAGATAGCCTCAAGGCTTAACCCTCCCTTTGTTATAAAGGCCCAGGTGCCGGTCGCTGGAAGGGGAAAAGCCGGAGGAATACTCTTTGCGGACTCGATAATAGAAGTAAAAAAAGCTGCGGAAAAACTGATGGGTATGCAAATTAGAGGCATTCATGTCCACAGCGTCTGGATCGAAGAGCGTATCCAAACCAAAAAAGAGCTATATTTCGGCATTACCGTTGACAGGCATTCTAAAAGCTACGTGGCCATTGCATCATCGGAAGGCGGAATGGAAATAGAAGAGGTTGCCGCAAAAACTCCGGAAAAAGTCATCAGGTTCACCATAAATCCACAGTGCGGTTTCAGACCATATCACGGTAGACAAATGGCGAAGCGCATTGAATATGCTGGAACCCAATCGTCATTGCTTGGAGATATTTTCCACAGCTTATACGAGGTTGCCGTGAACTATGATGCCGAGCTTATTGAAATGAATCCCCTCGTCGAAACGTATGATGGAAATTTTGTTGCCGTCGACGCCCGAATAATAATTGATGATAATTCCCTTTTCCGGCACCCAGAATTTAAGGACAGAATTTTAGAAGGTGAACTTTCTCCACAGGAAATCGAGGCTGCAAAAAATGGTCTAGCGTATGTAAAATTGGATGGAGATATTGGCGTAATAGGCAATGGCGCTGGCTTGGTGATGGCAACACTGGACGTTATACAACTTTATGGTGGGAAACCGGCAAACTTTTTAGATGTTGGTGGAGGTGCGCCGTCAGAAAAAATTGCGGCGGCGCTAAAGATCGTTCTTTCAGATTCGAATGTTAAAGCCGTGTTTATGAATATTTTAGGCGGAATAACCCGTTGTGATGAGGTTGCGAGAGGAGTCTTGGCTGCCAAAAAAAAGCTGGGCATAGAAAAGCCCTTAGTTATAAGGCTTGTTGGAACGAATGAAGAGGAGGGAAAGCGGATACTGACTGAAGCTGGTATACATGTGCTGGAAAGTATGGAAGAGGCAGCTAGACGCGCGGTAGAAATCGTTAAAAATAGAGAGTGAAAAAATGGGGGTAATAGTAGGCAAGAATACCAGGGCTATTGTTCAAGGCATAACAGGGGGCCAGGGAAGCTTTCACGCAAGACTTATGCTAGAATATGGAACACGAATAGTTGCTGGTGTTACTCCGGGCAAGGGCGGGACGAAAGTCCACAGCGTCCCGGTATATGATACTGTTGAAGAAGCCTTAGAACATCACCAGGCTGACGCTTCAATAATATTTGTCCCTGCCCCCTTCGCAGCTGACGCCGCTTTAGAAGCTCTAGAGAGTGGAATAAAAACAGTTGTCATAATTACTGAACATATTCCAGTAAAGGACGCCGTCAATGTAATGGCATATGCTAAACAAGTTAATGCTACAATAATAGGGCCAAACACGCCGGGAATAATAACGCCTGGTGAATGCAAGCTGGGAATTATGCCAGCGCACATCTTCAAGCCGGGGGGTATAGGCATGATTTCAAGAAGTGGAACATTAACATATGAAATAGCTGCTGGTTTAACCAAAAAGCAAATGGGACAATCCACATGTGTAGGTTTGGGCGGAGACCCTATTGTTGGCTTAAACTTTATAGACGTCTTAAAACTTTTCGAAAAAGATCCTCATACAGAGGGCATAGCCCTAATAGGGGAGATTGGGGGAAACCTTGAAGAGCTCACAGCAGAATATATAGCAAAAGAAAGATATCCAAAACCGGTCGTTGCTTTCATAGCAGGACGCTCAGCCCCACCAGGAAAACGTATGGGGCACGCCGGCGCAATAATAATGGGTAAAGCTGGAACAGCCGAAAGCAAAATAGAGGCTTTTAGAAAAGCTGGCGTTGAGGTAGCTGAAAAACCCGGCGACGTGGCCATATTACTTGAAAAGCTGATTAAGCGTTAGCTTCTCGGCATAAAGTATATTTGGATGCATATTGTGTTTCTTGTAGCTGCTGATGGGTTGAAACAAAATGCCAATAATGGATCCATTTAAAAAAACTTTGGCTCAGCAGCGTAGGCTTTATGTTAAGATCTGTAGGGAATGTGGTGCGCGGAATGCTACAACAGCTGTTAAATGTCGAAAATGTCGTAGCAAAAACCTCAGATGGAAAAAGCGAGAGATAGTCAAATAGCATTTGTTTTCACTTAGTTTATAATGTATAATGACAATTGTTTCCTCTGTTAATTATACCGTGTTTGTGGTGTAAATTGTTGTTGTTTTGTAATGAAGAAGGTTGAGGAGCAAAAAGTAAAATTCGCCACTCTAAATTTTTCTATCTTAGAGAACTTGCTCTAGAGTTTTAATGCTAAAAAATGTGTTGGAGCAACCATTTTTAAGCAATGGTACAGCTTGCCCGGCAATGTTCGCTCTCGATAATGCTTCTCCGGCTAACTTAACTTCTTCACCGCAAGCAACGCCAACGACGCCATCATAATTTTTAGTCTTCAGAATATTGTAGATGCATGAACCGCCGGGTATAACGTACACGTCGTATCCTCTTTTTTCGGCTATAGAAGCAGCTTGGTTAATTAGGCAGTCAGAAGAGCAGTGGGCACAAATGTAAGAGGGAATGCTTGGCTCGAACTTTGCTTTGCATTTATTATCCATGTGCTTCCTGGAACAGTGGGGAAGAAACAACGCCCTTTTCTTCGATTTTCTAAATTTTTCCCTCTCTAGAAGGTTTCTGACCTCCATATCAACAAAGTCTTCAAAAAGTTGAACAGCGTCGGACAAGCTTAAGCCTGTTGCCTCATGAATCTTAAACTTCCTAATAACATCTTTCAGAGCACTACCAACTTTTTTGTGCACCCTTTTCTCGTAAACAATTCTGGCCATTTCTGTAAAAAAGTAACGCGGAACTCTTGAAAGATCAAACGTGAATTTGTATGGCATAAGGCACAATTACACAGACAAACCTTTAAAGTTAATCATTGCATAAATGATACTTAGCTGATAACCTTAAAAGCGGATGGCTAAAAGGAGGAAAATTATGGGTTTGCTAGACATCTTTAAGAGAAAAAAGAAGGAAGAAGCCACAACAACAGTTGAAGCTAAGCAGATTACGGAACTTGAACAAATTTGCGGGGACGATAAGGAAACCTATGAGGCGTTGGCTAACGTGATGTTTCTCGACCCTAGAAAAATTGGCGTCTCCATGGAAGAGGCAGCGGAGAATGCCAAGAAATTCGAAAAGGAAAAGGATTTGGCTAGGGCTAGGCTTTGGTATCAGATTGCTGGCGGATTGGCGATCTACGAGGGAAACGTCAAAAAAGTCGTCGAATATTTTAGCAAATGCGAAAAACTTTCATCTGGGACAAGTTATCCCATTCTGAAAAACCCGGAGAAGGCCGTGGCTAAGGCCCAAGAATATTACAAAAAGTTTTTACAGCCTTAAACTGAACGCGTAAAGCTGTTTCCAATTCACTTTTATTTTTCTTCTGTGTAGCCGAGTAGCTCCCTTAGGGATTTTACTTCCTCTCTGAGCATGTTAACTTCGCTTTCAAGCGCGCTTACTCTTGACTCCGCCGCTTTCTTCAATTTTTCAATTTCAATCATTAGGTTTGCGCGTTCAGTTTCTAATGTTTTTATTTTCTCCCGCAAATTCTTTAAGGTTTGCATGAATTCCCCCTTAATGACTTTAATTCTCTCAACCATGTTTTTAATGCTTACTATTTCTTCAACTTTCGCTTCAGTTTCGACAGCTGCCCTAAATCTAGCCTTGCAGCTTGGGCATTCAAAAATTCCTATGATTTTTTGTGTGCCTTCTTCTGGTTTTCGTGGAGAAATCGTCCATGTCTTTACGGGGGTAGCTACTTCCCCTCCACATTTAGGACATTTTACCAAACCACAACCCTATTATAATATTTCTTTAGGAGACTAAAATGTGTTTTGTAGCAAAAATATTGATTCGCTGAAACGTTAGGGCATTAGACTGGCGATATAAAAGTGAATTTTAACGTCGAGGTAAAATTTGAGGAGAAGATTATACCGCTAAAGAATTATGAGAGACGTACACTTTTAGAGAGAAGGAAAAAGGAGGAAAGTGGAAGTTGTTAGAGGCTTGTTTGGAACATTAGCCGTTCTATAAGCTCTTTGTAACGGTTCCTAATCGTAACTTCTGTTACTTGTGCTATCTCTGCAATTTCTCTCTGGGTTTTCCTTTCTCCGGTAAGCACTGAGGCTACATAACTTGCGGCTGCCGCAATTCCCGTTGGGCCTCGCCCGGATGTCAGTTTTAACTCTTTTGCGGCTGCCAGAATTTTGTGGGCTATTTCTTCAACCTTGCCCTGCATTGTTAGCTGATTTGAGAATTTGGTTATGTATTGGCTTGGTTTTAGAGGTGGGATAAAATAGTTTAATTCTTTTATTAAGAAGCGGTAACTGCGTCCTACCTCTTTTTTGTTTACATTTGACGCTTGGGCTATCTCCTCGAGAGTTCTCGGTAACCCACACTGTCTGCAAGCTAGATAGATCGCCGCGGATGTTACTCCCTGAATTGACCTACCCCTTATGAGCCTTTCTTTAACTGCCTTTCTATAAATTAAGGATGCTGTTTCCAAAATGTTCTTTGGAAGGTTCAAATTGTTTGCAATTTTTGTTATTTCAGACAGCGCAAAGGCGAGGTTGCGTTCAGTAGCGTCTGAAACCCTTATCCGTCTCTGCCACTTTCTGAGTCGATATACTTGGGCTTTTTGTCCAGGCGACAAGCCTTTTCCATAGATGTCTCTGTCGTGCCAGTCAATCATTGTTGATAAGCCTTTATCGTGAATGGTGTATGTGAGGGGAGCGCCAACCCTTGTTCTTTTGGCTCTTTGTTCGTCGTCGAAGGCCCGCCATTCAGGACCTCTATCCGCTATCTTTGCAGCAATGACATAGCCGCAGTCCATGCAAACCAGTTCTGCGCATTCATAATCGCGCATCAATCTTGTGCTTCCACACTCGGGGCATGACTGCACTTTAGCCTGCTGAGCCGTCGATGTTGGGTTTACATCCCCAACATCCGCATTATCCATTTATTTTCTCTCCTTTCCCTTTTTCGAGGGGAGAAGGTACAACACTTTACCGACTAAAGCTTCTGGCCTGGTAATTTTTGGCTTAACAGCCGCGTAAGGAGAAGAAACCGGACCGAAGATGTCGAAAACTTCGCCAACATGCTTAAAATTTTCATCGATCACCGCTTCGCCTATTTTTGGGGTGTTTTCGACCTTAACTATAACATTCTTACTTGGACTTATGTGGAGTGCACGACCTAGCCTAATCAACCTTTTACTTTCCCCTCGAAAAACAGAAGGGTTCAAACGTGGCATGTTATTTAAACCTTTCTACGTTACGCCGCGTATGGGAGAGTTTTCGCCGGGTTCAGTCGAAACATTCATAAATGGGTATTGTTGATTAAACTGTGCATTTGAAGGGTGAGGCTTATGTCAAAACCGTTCTACGTTAAATTTGAAGTTTCGAAAGAAGTTGCAGATGCGGCCTATGAAGCCCTACAAATAGCCTCGAAAACTGGAACTGTGAGGAAGGGAACAAACGAAACGACTAAGGCTGTTGAAAGGGGACAGGCAAAACTTGTTGTTATAGCTGAGGATGTTGACCCGCCGGAGGTTGTTGCCCATTTGCCGCTTCTTTGCGAAGAGAGGAAAATTCCCTACGTTTTTGTCCCAAGCAAGGAAAAGCTGGGAGACGCTGTTGGAATAGATGTTTCTGCTGCTTCAGCATGCATAGTCAACGAGGGAGATGCTGGAGGGCTTATTAAAGAGATAGTCAAGAGAGTTGAGCTGTTTAGAAAAGGAGCTAGGCAATGAGCAAGGAAACAGCTGAAGAGGAACTCACACCAGCCGAAGTCATACAAATAATCGGAAGAACAGGCGTAACTGGTGAAATCACACAGGTGAGAGTTCGAATTTTAGAGGGAAAGGATAAGGGGCGAATAATAACGCGAAACGTGAAAGGACCTGTGCGAGTACAAGATATACTTATGCTTAGGGAAACGGAGAGGGAAGCAAAGAAGATAACAAGATAGGCGAGCTCAAAGTTTGGAGGCTGCGTCCTTTGCCAAAACTTAGGAAATGCTCATTTTGCGGTAACGAATTTCCGCTTGGTACTGGAATGATGTACGTGAAAAACGACGGGACAATTTTCTGGTTCTGCTCAAGCAAGTGTAGAAAAAGTTCTCTAAAGCTTAAGAGGGACGCCCGTAAACTTAAGTGGACGGCATATTTTGGCAAAGAAGAAAAAGGCAAAGCCTAACTTTACAATGGTTTTATGAAGCATTATTAAAAGTCATCTACATTCTTGGCTGCCTTCTGTGGTTAAAACAGAAAAATGAGGGGTGTTGCTGCAACTTTTAAAGGTAGAGGTATTGAAATTTTGGTTTTATTTTAACTGTGCTGAATTCAAATGTGCCTATTAGCATTCCTCCGGCTTCTTTCCTGTAAATTTCCACGACGTAGGTTGTGGGCGTGGGCAACGTTTTGAAGTTTGTTATATATATTTCATTCTCGACGTCAATGCGGTAGTCTTTAGTGTTAACTCCAAACGTTGATGTTTGTAGAATGTTTGTCGGATCTTCTTTTGAATAGATTTTGATTGTTAGTTGCTCGTTATAGACGAATGGTTGTTCTGGGTTTATTGAGGCGGAAACTCTTAGCGAGAATTTGATGGGTACGACTCTTCCGGCTTGGTTGTTTGTTGATGGTGGCATTTTTTCTATGACAACCCAGTTTTTGACGACTGGAAGCGTTATGAAAGATGGATTACTGGCATCATGGTATATTGTGTTGTTAGCTACAAAAATTTCTGTTTCCTTGTATAATTCTCCCCCTGTGTTGAGGTTTCTGTCGTATTTGGGGAAGTTGCTGCTTGATATATCTACCCTTATTCTATGTCCAGCTTTAAACACGTGGCTTATGTCGCCTAAATCTATTGTGAAAGTGTAAATGGTTCCAGGGGTCATTAGTTCAGGATTTGCCATGGAGTTGCGGAATCTTGCTCTTATTAGACCGTCTGCAACGAGCATTAGTTCTCCGGTTGGGTGGACATCTATTATTTTGGCGGTGAAGTCTGTATCCGTACAGTTTGAAGAAGCCCTAAGGTAAACGGTTAAAGGGCCTGCGATTTCAACGTCTTCTGTTAGTGGTGGAGTTGTATAGCTTAAGATGTCGTCTCGTCCTGTTACGACTGGCGTCTGGTCGAAGGATCCTGGCGCTAAAACAAGATTTGTTCCGCCCATTGTTAGCGCAGGGTTGTTTGGGTCATAAATGTAGCTTTCTGGCTCTTCATCTTCTGTCGGTGGATCCGTGCTGAGCACTTCGCCTTTGCGAAGATAGTAGTTAACGTATTCAACGTCTTTTGGCGGCCACTGGTCGGCCCATCGCCATTCATTTGCTTCTAAGCAATAGTAGAGGATGGGCGGTTCATCCATTATTCCATTGGCTATTCCTTTCAGCCAATAATCAAACCATTCGATTAGCGGTATTGGCGGTGGGGTTCCATGGGTGCCAGGGCCTATTATAAGTTTTACTGGTATTCCTCGGCTTTGTAATGCGATGAATGCGTCAACTTGGCATTTGACGAAAAAGTCATACCATCCAGTTACTAATAACGTGGGAACGTTTACTTTATCGTAGACTTTGAAGTGGTTTCTCCACTCATCTTCGTTGGGATGATTGAGAATTTCATTGCCATATGGCTGTAATGTGGCATAGCTGGGGTGAAAATTGTAAAGTGGAAGATGCATCCACCATGGTGATTCTGTGGCTTTTTTGTAGGTTCCTGGCCATCCTGGAAGGGTGGGATTATGCCACTGGATGTAGGTGGTCAAATGGTATGCGAGAAGGCCGACTTGGTACTGATGGTAAGCGAACTCTGCAGGTGTTAGACCGAGTAAATCTCTGTGGCCGCCTTGAACCGTGGAAAGGCCTCTTGCGGTTTGTCCGAGGCCCCATATTAGTGCGTCTCCGTGGAAGGCTCCTCCTTCAAAGGTAAGATCGTTTTGAAGGTTTCCGCTTGAAGAAAGGGGCGCAATAGCTTTTAGGTATGGATGGGGTTCAGCAGCTGCCATGAATGCTGTTATGCCAGGAGCTGAGTAGCCATAAACTCCGATGTTTCCGTTGCACCATGTTTGGTTTCCGATCCAGTTAAGCGTGTCATGTCCATCTGAAATATCGTCGTAAAAGAGTCGATCTAAGCCTTGGGAGTAATATCTTCCACGCGTGTCTTGATATACGCAAGCGTATCCAAGGTATACCGGTTCGGGAAATGTTGTTGGAGGCTGGCCTGGCGTACCAATACCGTAAGGGGTTCGTGTGAGGAGTACAGGGTAGGGGCCAGGGCCCCATACTTCAGGGTCGGGTAAATAGACTCTAGTGTATAATTGAGTGCCATCTCTCATTGGGACCCATGCTTCTGAAAATATTGGTCCACTTTCAGCTGAAACCATTGATGTATGGCCAACTGCAAGGCATACGAGAATTGCGGCAATTAAATAGGCTATTGGTTTCCTTACATTATGTATTTGACGCATTTTCCTTTCTCCCTCTCAGCATCCCTAAAGGATGCCTAAAAATGTCAATAAACTAAACTGCATATAAAATTTTGCACTACGAATGTTCTTTAAAATCTGAGACGGTTGTCCGTAAAGCTTATGTGGGATATTTTTGCGTGGAGAAATGTCGGACGAGTTTATTGTTTTGTGCTGATTATTTTTTCCCATAAGGCTTTGTTATGGATGCATCCAATGTCCGGGGCCTTAATGTTTCCGTTGAAATAACTGTATGCTCTTGCTCTGCATCCTCCGCAAATATATTTGTCTGGGCATGTGCCGCAGCCCACTTCTTTTCCGTCTGTGACGTAGGTTTCAAGGTTTTCTCTTGTTCTAAGCTGCCATAGTAGTGGGTCGTTGTCCCATACTTCTTCAAAATTGTTTTTTAGTATGTTGCCTAAGACGGTGTTTTTGTTTGTCGGGAAAAACACGCATGGCTTTATGTCTCCGTTTGGCTCGATGGCGCAGTATAGGCGTCCAGCTCCGCATCCGCCTAGGAAGTTGGCGACGTTTTCCACGCCTTTTTTGGCGGCGTAGTGGGCTTCAACCATGAATTTGTGTCCCATCTGTTGGGATAGCTCTTTAGTAATGCTTGCGTATTGGGGGCATGTGCTGAAAAATCTGTCAACTTTAATTTTTGTTTTTCCTGTTTTCATCTCTTCTTCTTTGGCTTGTAGGTATAGGGTGATTATTTCCTTGCCTATGGCATGTAAGACGTGCAGCCGCTGGTCTGGTGTTAGGTCTAGTTCAACATGTTCCTTTGCTCTTCCTGTTGGAATGTAGTTAAAATGCATGAAGCGGACGCCCAGTTCTTTGGCTAATTGTAAGATTTTCTCAGTCTCGGCTAGGTTATCTCTGTGAAGGACTGTGGCGATGCATGTGTCTATGCCCTCTTCTATGCAGTTTTTTACGCCTTGGATTGCTTTTTCGAATGCTCCTGGTATTCCTCTAAACTCGTCGTGTACCGTGGGCGATGCGCCGTCTATGCTTATTTCCACATAGTCCACTCCGGCATCTTTCACTTTTTTGGCGTTATCTTTGGTTAACAATGTTCCGTTTGAGGCGATGCTGATGTAGGGTATACGCTTTTTAGCGTATGCTGCCAGTTCCAAGAAATCTTTTCTTGCGAGGGGTTCTCCTCCGCTGAAGGATAGAGCTGGCAAGCCAACTCCAGCGATTTTTGAGAGCATGTCTATGGCGTGTTTTGCTTCGTCCGTTGATAGTTCTGGTAGTTTTCCGATGCCTGCATTTTCGTAGCAGTGTTTACATCGCAAATTGCATTTGTATGTGAAGTTCCAGACGATTTCGAAGGGGCCGGCCGGCACAAAGGGTACACGTACGCCGTATTTTCTGATACCTCTCATCATTAGGCCAAAGCCTTTGAACCAGGCGCCTCCATACTTGTCTTGGACGAACTGCCTTTTCATGAAGTTTTTGTCAGCTTTTAGGAGGCGGCTTCCGATTTCGTAGACGGGTTTGGCGATGTGGCGACTAATATGTTGGCATGTGGGGCAGAGGGAGACTGGTTCTCCAAGATAATCTTTTAGCGAGTTTAAAAGGAGGTTTCCATCCTTTTGGCATGTTTGGTCAAAGAGGCTGATGAGCCCTTTTAATAGGGGGTTCACGGTCACCGTGAATAAGGCGTTTTCAATAGCGTCTATCTGCATATCTTTCACTTTAAAACTATTATTCAAGTTTTATAACGCTTATAATTTTTCCCGGTTATACAAGGCTTTATGTCTCTTTTAGTGGCGTTTTTAGAATAATTTTGTGGAAGATTTTTGGTTTGACTAGGCGCAGTAAAGCTTATAGATCTTTAATACAATTCTTTATGTATATGAAATTGAAGGTCAATTTCTACATTGTGCTACTTATCCTAGCCTTGTTGTCAGTTTTTTCTATATTTGGTTTGGTTAACGTTTGTTTTGCTTCAGAGCAAGAAATTGAATTTAAAATATTTGACAAGGGAGATGTTAGTGGTTACTGTGAAGAAGCTTATTTTGTTGTGAAAAACGAAGCTGATTGGGTTAGGGTGTGGGAAAAGCATACTTTTATTCGTGAGCCCAAAGAGCTTCCTCTCGCAGTTGATTTTTCGGTAAACTTTGTTGTTTGTGCCTTTATGGGGCAGCGTCCTACAACCGGTTACTCGATAGATGTTGAGAGGGTTTGGACGGATGGTAAACATGTTTTTGTGGAAGTGTTAAAGCGTAGACCGCCTAAAGGTTTCGCCGTTGACGAGATGATAACGTGTCCTTATGTTATGGTTTTGATACAGAAAACTGATATGCCCTTTGTTTTTCACGTGGTTGATGAAAATGGGGATGGAGTTGAAACTATATTTTCCGAGTTTCCTTCTACAGGCCTTGCAATTATGGTTCTTTCGCTCCTTTGTTTAATGGTTTTTATGTTAAAAATTAAGAAAGGTAAGGGAAAGGAATAACTTTTTACATTCTGTTAGGCATTAAAATACAATAAAAAGGAGGGTGTGATGTTTTAATTGTTTTTGGTTTGTTTAGACGGGGATGGCGTAGGCTTTTACTTTTAGTTTTCCCCTCGTGTAGACGAATGCTGCGAAGAATGCGTTGTCTGCTTGTAGCCATCCACTGCCATAGTCGTGGTCATTCCATTTGTAGTCCCAGAAGCCCCATGGGTCAAGTATGTAGGCGCCGTCGGAGGCTAGTGGTATCATGGCTGCTGCTTTTTTCAAGACCCATTCCATATCGAACTGGTTGAAGTATGGGTATTTTTCTGCTACTAGGGCTGCTATTGCTGATACGTGGGGTGTGGCCATGCTTGTGCCCCAAAGATAATAGTAACCAACTGCTGTGCTAAAGTAGGGCTTGTATGGCCCAACAATTGATGCGCCTGGTGTGCAAACGTCAAGGTCTTTCCAGAACTGCCCTAAAGTGGCGTTGGGTCTTGAGCTGAACTCTTCAAGATATATTTGCCAATTGTTACCCCAATAATCCTTCGTGTTTAGCTTTTCCGGGACGTCAAGAACATCACTCAGCCACCAGAATGGAGTTCTGGGGTCTCTAACACCATAACGTGGGTGGTTTAGCCACTGCTCTGTCCAACCGCCAGCAGCAGCAGAAATCACTTGCGGGTAGGCGCCTGGCCAAACCATGCCAGCTTCCCCATCGTTGCCCGCAGCCGCGACCACAATTACTCCTTTGCTTATTGCATAGTTTATTGCTTCTTCAATCATTGGACTTGGTGCTCTGCCACCAAGGCTCATGTTAATAATTATTTTTACGCCGTAGGTTTCAGCAAGCCAAGCGACATAGTAAATCCCCGCAGAGACCATTTCCCAAGTGCCGCCAGTAAATCGCATAGTTCCCCCTGGGTATGGAACTATCCAAGCGTCCAATACCAGTACCGGTATTATCCATGCTTTCGGCGCAACTCCCCTTATCCACATGTCAGCAACTGCAGTGCTGAAGCGATATCCAATTATCGTGCTTGTTACATGTGTTCCGTGACCTGAACCTTCAAACGCTTTTGTTATGAAGCCTCTGTCATCACGCAGCGGTCCAATTACAAAGTCTTGTAACTCTTCGTCCCACCAAATGTCATGTGTAAAGCCTTTACCCCACTCTTCCTTAATACGGCACTCCCCAGTGAGCGGATTTGTAAAGAAGAATCGCCACTCTCTTAACAATCCAGTATCCAGCACCGCTACGTATATTCCCTCGCCACCATCATAGCCCTCTGCATCTACTATGTCAACCCAGAAAGGCGTTGGATCCAAAACTTCTCCAGCAGCAGCCTCCAAATCAACATCCTCAGCAAACTCTTCCTTAACGGGCAATACATCAAAGGCCAACGACTGTACAACTGGCGAGGCCTCAGTCCTAGCAGGAAGTGGAACCATAGCCACCAGCATCAAAGCCAAGACAACACCCGACACTAGAACAATTTTCCTCATTTCCCTTTCTCCTCCAGCAAACACACCATATAGCCAAACCAAAATAAGAATTTTGTGGAACTTTCATCTAGTCTACGTCTCGTTTAGTCTAGTCATCTAGTCTATGTTAAA
>CALJDG010000004.1 GCA_938023865.1 uncultured archaeon
CATGACGCCAAACTCGAAGGTGAACGTGACGGTTGACTGGCTGCCATACCCAGAGATAGAGACAGGCGAAAAGATACTCCTAGCGATGAACGTGCCAACGGACGCTGAAGGAAACTTTGTTAAAAAAGTAGTGTTCCCAACAACAATAATGGGAACCTACAAGATAACAGCCGAAGACGCTAAAGGAGTAAAGATGGAAACCACATTCGAGGTTATACCTGGAATGATACTGACGCCAGACCCGGTTGTGGGCTCAGCCCTAATCAAAGTGATAGCGACAGGACTACCAGGCGAAGCAGAGGTTAAAGATGCACTAGTTAATGGAACGGACGCTATGGACACACTATTTCAGCAAGCGTTTTTGTGGAGACCTTGGTCCTCTGACTCCAACGGCACACTGCATTCCAGTCCATATTACAACGGATATACTGTTAAGCCTGGCTTCGTAATACCGTTCACCGAGCCGGGAGCATACGTTTTCGACCTATACTTAAGTGGAGGAGTATTCTATAATTGCACTAAAGGAATGACAGAATCCTTAGAGGACAAGGTAACGATGGTTTCGGACTCCGTTAAGGTTGTTAATGCCTTCAAGGAGTTCACGTTGATCGTCGATAAAATTGATGATCTGATGGCGCTTCTTAAGTCTATGAATAAGTCTATGAGTGCCGTTCTAACGTCTATTGATGGGAATGTAGCGTCGCTCGTAACGGATGTCGGCGCGATCAAGACGAGCGTGGGAAACCTTGTCGGCGCCCTAAGCAGCCTGAACGCTATGGTGACGGATGTAAAGGATGGTGTAGCCACAATCAAAACGGATGTTGGCACTGTTAAGACGAGCGTCGGAAACCTGGCAAGCCTGCTGAACTCTGTGGGCGCAAAGGTTGACTCGGTAAGCGGCGACGTTGCCACAATCAAAACGGATGTTGGATCAATCAAAGCTAGTGTAGGCGTGCTGGACACGATAAGCAGCAAACTTGACAGTGTAAGCGGAAAGGTTGACTCAGTTAGCGGAAAAGTGGACACTGTAAGCGGCAAAGTTGACTCCGCCAGATCAGCCGCTGAGGGAGCGGCAGGCGCAGTCTCCGGCTTGACAACAGCAGTGTGGATAGCCGTTGTGCTATCGCTAATAGCCGCAATAGCCTCAATAGTTGCAATAATACAGGTGTCTAGGAAGATAGCTGGTTAGGCCCGTGAAAACGCGGGCTTAAAATCCCCCTTTATTTTTTATTTAAGGCATTGTTTAAGGCATTCTAAGCGTTTTTATGCTGCTTTTTTGAACGCTATCTCTATTACGCCTCTTAGATAGCTTCGCTCCGCCGCCTCGTATCCTAGTGTTCGCATTACTCCCTCGATGAACCTCATGAGTAGAACAGTGTTTTCAAGGGTGAGCATTAGGGAGAAGCACTTAAACGTTATGTTTTCGCCATGCTTCTCCAGCACAACGTCTTTGATGTTCCAGCCTGTAACCCTTAGGATCTCAGCGAATTTTTCAACAGGGTTACCGTCCTTAATCTTGGCGAGCAGATATTTACCGTACCAAACCCCGGAATCATACCATATTTCCTGAAGCATGTCTTTCTCGCTTGGATAAAACCTTTCAATAAGCCTATTTAATATTTCAGATGGGATCATGATTAAGCCTGCCTCACGCTGCATCATCATAATCTCGTAGAAGTCAACAATCCGCTTTAATGGGCAATTCATCCTATGGGCTCTAACAGCCTGCTCAAGGGCGTCGTTAATGTAGTCGAGGAAGGAGACGCCCTCCCTATTGGACGCCTCATTCAAGCTGGCAACTAAGTCGCTGTAAACCCTAACCAGCCTGGTTTCCCTACGGGGGTTTCTCGGCATACACACCACTCCGCCTGCAGCATTATTAAACGCTAACGTTAAAGGGGGAGCTGGAAACAGCGTTCCAAGCGCTCCACTTTATAGGAGTAGCTTAATCAATTTTAAGATTTTCTCATCCTTTATAAGATAAACCCTGAAGGCAGAGGTTAAGTTCTCCTAAATTTCAGATTCATCACGCCCTTTGATATGTCCTCCTCAACCAGCTCGCATCCGAAAATCTTCATGGCTCCCTCAAGAAACTTGCTGAATAATTGCGAGTGGGAGATGGAGAAGTTGGGGCTTATGCACTTTAAAACCAGGTATTCCCTATCCTCATAGAGATTTAGTTCCGAGATCTCCCACATGAGTTTCCTGATTTCACCAATGAACTTTTCCAGGCTGCTGTAGTATTTGCCATACCACTGGCCGGTTTCATACCACAGGTTCTCCATCCACTCCTCGCCGAGAAACGCGTAGCCCTTATCGACAACCTCATACCATAAGCGTTCAGGGATAAGCATGAAGCCTGAATCCCTAGCAGCCTTTATTAATCCCCGCTCATCGATGATTTCCCTAAGCGATGAACCCAGAGAGTCAGCCCTGATGGCTTCCTGCAAAACCTCATTCACGTAATCGTATAGTGTTCCCCTCTTCCTAGCTATGTCCGAGATCCTATCCACCAGATCCTCCCTTGCGGCGAGCATCTTTCTCCTGGCGCTTCTCAATGGTTCATCATCCCCTTAAGCCTTAAGATAAGACTCAAACAATACTTATGGCGTAGAGGAATTTAAAAGCATAACTTTCCTTTAGATGCAGCATGCCCCCTCTTCGGGGAGACTGGGGAAGGAGGAATCTCGGCGGTTCTAAGAGATTGCTAGGAGGCTGATATAAGCTCTTAAACTTTTACGTGCGTATTTTCCCGTAGTTAATGACGCGTATTTAAACCCTTTCTGTTAAAAACACCAATAACAATATATATTACTTTAGTTATATGCCGATATAGATCATAAATCTAGATCTAAATGGAAGATGTTCCACATGTATTTAAGATCTGAGAAACGTGGGAAGCAGGAAAGAAAGGTCCGGGTTGAGTTCGGCGCCGTTTCTGTTCCCATACCCATCCTTGAGGAGATCGATAAGCTCATTGAGGAGCTGGGCTACTGGCCAAGCCGCTCATCGTTCGTTCGGGAAGCCTGCCTTGAGAAGATTGAGCGTGAGCGTGAACGTCTAAAAAGGCTTAAAGAGGGTTAAGCTATTTCCGAAGCCGTTGAACATATTGGCCGCTTTAATGGAAATCCATCTTATTTTGTCTTTATCGATGCTGACTATACTTATCCCGCTGACCATACTTGTTGATAGTAGGATTACGGATTTTTATGCTGCAGTTTTATGCTGCAGTTTATAATAGGGCTTTGCTTGAGAATGGGTTGCGGATTAGGGATAAAATGGCTGTTGTGACGGATCCACGGAGTTTTCCAAAGAGAAGAAGCCTTTTTCAGCGTTTAGGGATTACAAAGTATGCTTATATTTCAATTTTTGATTCCGTTGAGAGGCAGACGGCTTTGCTTAGGGATTTTAAACCTGATGCGATTAAAGGTTATGCTTCCAGTTTACTCATTTTAGCTGCGGAGATTAACGGGTTAGAGAGGGAAATTAAGCCCAGGCTTGTTTTTACAAGCGCGGAGCTTTTGGAGGATAGTAGTAGAAAAATTATTAGTTCCGCCTTCGATGCAGAGTTATTTAATTTATACGCGTGCAGCGAGTTTAGTTTGCTTGCTTTGGAGTGTAAAGCGCATGACGGTTACCATATTAACGCCGACAGCGTCTTAATGGAGTTTTTGGACGGTGAGGCTGTGGCTTCAGGCGAGAAAGGAATGGTTGTGTGCGCAGGCCTTTACAATGATGTTATGCCGCTTATAAGATACGAATTGAAAGACGTCGCAGATCCATCTGAAGGCAAGTGTTCCTGCGGTGTATCTTTACCGCTTATCAAGTCTATTGAGGGGCGGGCGGATGATTTTCTTGTGGCAACTGATGGAAGATTGATTTCGCCCACTGTTTTCTTTCCGTACCCGTTTGACAGCGTCGATTGGATAAGGCAGTTTAGGGTTATCCAGGAAGGCCGGAGGAAACTTGTCATTCAGGTTGCCCCTAAAAAGGCTCCTGGTGCCCAGAGTCGGAGCCAAATAATTGAGGCTGCGGAGCGTAAAATTCGAGGTTTATTTGGCGAAGATATGGAGGTTTCTTTTGATTTTGTGGATGAAATCCCGCTGGAACCTTCTGGAAAACTTAGGAAGGTTATTTCGCGCATAAACAGCGGAAAAAGGTTTCGTCTAAGTTAGTATATTCTTTGCACTTGCCCATCGAAGCTTGAGTCAAAGCTTAGGATTTGTTTAATTCCGTTCTTTTCCATATGGGCTAACGTTATGCAGTCTGTGAAGCTGAGGGGTTTATCCTTTTGGGTTTGGAATTTTTGCCATGCTAGTTGGAAGATTTCTTTTGTTGTCCAAAGTTTTGTTATTCGAGGAGATTCCATAATGTATTTTCCAACGTCTATGGCGATGCTGTGCCTTTTTGTTCTTACAAGGGCTGTTGTTATGGCTTCATCTATGACGTAGTCTGATGCGTATATTCTGCCGAATTCTGCTTTTAGCGCTTTTCTCATCAGCTCTTTTGCTCGGTTGTGTTTTTCATCGTCGGCGTTTCGTAAAGCCACAAATATTCCGGTGTCTATGAAGATCGTCATGGCTTCATCTTCCATAGAGGTTTTCATCTATTCTTTCTGAGGAGTCTTTTACTCCCCAGTGAACTGGGTTTTTAAGGTTTTTCCAGGCTGGATCTTCTTCAAGCGGCGGCAGCTCCTTAAGCCTTTTTATCACCTCCTCCTCATTTTCCAGGGCATAATCGATTATGAGGCCTAAAGCCTCTTGAAGGGTTATTTTTATGCCTTCTCGAATTAGCAGTTGGGCGAGGAACTTATCGAGTTTCTTCTTTTTGTCTTGTTCGATCTTTATGGTTGTAGACATTTTTCCACCAGTAGAAAAATAGAAAAGTATCCTAAAATAGTTTACGCTGAGATTCATAGTCTTTCAATCGTTTTAAAAGCGTCACGGCATATTTCTACGCTCAGATACAGGCAACATGTCTTTACTCCTTTCAAAACAGTTGAAAAGCTACCGATAATTAGGCTTTGTTTTTGAAGTTTATCTTAAAGTTGATTTCTAGGCTGCTGCGAATCGTCATCATTAAGAGGTCTTGCAATTTTGTAGGGTTGAACAGGCCTCAAAGTTGATACCCCCTATACTTTTTCAGGGACGGAAAAGTTTTTTCTATATCTTTCTGACCAACGTGGAAGTTAGGTTTTGCCCATCCATAATGTTTCATCAATGTCTTTTAAGTGTTCATCTCCTGTGATTAGTTTTGCGCCAAGGGTTCTTGCTTCCGCCAATATTATGGCGTCGAAGAGGCTTGGGGCATCAATTTTTCTCGCTTTGGCTTTCTCCATAAGTTCCATGTAGCATTTTGCAGATTCAACGGCGATTTTTTTGTCTATGGGGATTACTTCTGAGGCTTCCTCTATCGTTGTTAGGCGTTCAAGGATCGTTTCTTCTTCCATCCCTTCTCTCAGGTATTTGCGGGCTATTTCAGCGATGACTATGTCCGGCGTGTATGTTTCTTCAGCTTTCTGGAGGATCTCTTTGGCTTTTTCCCCGGCTTTGCTTCCGATGAAGATTTCGATCCATGCGTAGGTGTCAATTACGATCTTCACCGCGATCCTCCTCTGAAAATGATTTTATTTTTTCCTTGTCCAGACCGAATGCTTCGTTGAGTTTCTGTCTGCGCTGCCATGTAATAATCAGCCTGATCGTTTCGTCAAGGGTTGACGCATGCAGCTTTCCGCGCAGCCTCTCCAGCATTTTAAGTGTGCTTTTTGAAACCCTTATGGTTGTTGTTTCGCTCATAGCCGTTCTAATCCCCATATTTGTATAATATCTACAAGTATATAAGCATATTGAGAGCATCATGCTTTAACAGCCCGGCAACCATTCAGCAGATGATTAAGGCCTGCGCTAGGTTATAAGGCGTTAATGAGATAGGTGCAAACAATATATTTCTCTAAATTTAATAATTATGATTGGTGCTGAAGCCCAATCATGTCCTCAGCCAGTTTAACCCTTCCGTTCGCTGTTCCAGCTAAAGATGATGGTGAAGGCTTTACTTCAGACATGGAGGTTGCGGCTGTTCTGCTACTAGCGGAGGCAGAACGTAGAAGAATGGATTTTCCCAAGATGGGGAAAACACTATTTGTTTCCAAATTACATTATCCTTTATGGCTTATCCCCTGGGAAGACGCTTCTCTGCTCATAGATGGTTTAGGCGCTACATCATCCTCCATCATCTGCCAAAAGTTGCCCGAAGTTTCATCCTTCATCGAAGACCTTGAGCGGAGCATGTCTAATAGGGCGCAATTCTGGTTTTTCATCGAGAAACACAAGAAAACTTTTGCAGATTTTGCGGGAAAAAATGAATTTAGTATCGAATCTTTAATCTCAGACAGGGAATTACTATCCGACATTTCTGAATATCTGAAGGAAACGAACTTGATGCGTCTTGAGGAAAAACCCTCAGCGTTATTAATAACGCCAAAACTTGACGCGCAAGCAGCCATTGAACGAGCCGAGCAGCTAATGAGCATCCAGAGGCAAACCATATCGGAGATAGGCTGCCTAGAATATGTCGAAGATCTTCTAAGGAAGGCTGCAGATACACATGAAAGGATGATTCAAAAGGAAACCGACCTCATATATAAATCATACAGTGGGGAAATATCGAAGGCCCGCCCCTCCGTAGACATGAAGGTAAATAGGCTACTGAGGGAAATGGAAGCAAAAATCGCCAAGATAAGAAGGAATTTTAAGAAAGAGGTTGAAGCCAAGGAGAAGGAAAAAGAAAGGCATGAACATAAACTGCAAGACCTAGAGGTTCGGAAGGCGGATTTCAGCAGGAGACGTGATTTCTGCAAGCGGAGAAAGGACAAAGTAGGCTTAGCCCGCTGGGAACATAAAATCCAGGTTTGCGAGAATAGAATCCGCGAATTAAAGAAGAAAATAAACAACTTAACTGAATATATTAAGGAAGCCAGCGGGCAAAACCAAGCCGCCGTCGAGAAATTGAGGGGCATCTACCAAGAGCAAATAGAGAAGGAGAGAAGCAGAATCACCAGCCTTGAAATCCAACGTGAAGAAAAGGTTAAATCAAAAAAGGGGGAGATGGAGGCCCTTGAGCGCGAAGCAAGCCAAATCATAAGCCAGATTCAGGAGCTAATAAAAAGAAAAAGGGAGTGGATGAGAGAGCTCAAACAGCTGACAATACCATGGCAGGTTGAAAACGCAGCCCTAATACGTCTACCCCTATACCTCATCGGCTATCAGTCTGAAAGAGAAATTGACCTTCAAATTTTACCGCCTATAAAAGTCGCCAGCCCAAAAGGCATTACAAAAGCCCTTCGGAAAACCCTACTAGGACTTACGCGAGCGCCGAAACTGAAACTTTTCATACAGCCAAGATCGGAAGCTCTAAGCAGAATGTTAAATTCAGTCTTGAAAGAGAAGGCAAAGCTGGATGAAGCCTTCAGCGAGAACCTATACCAAACAGCATCTTCATCCAACATTTTAACGAACCAGAACCTTAGGGAGACCCTAATTGAAGGCTTAGAAAAGCTGAAGGCTGGAGACTGGGTTGGGCAGGGGGAAATAGACTTAATTATGGAAGCATACCTGGGAGGATAGTTAAGATGGTTGAGGAAGATAAGGTGGTTGAAAGGAAAATTCTTCTTAAACGCGCCTTTCCACGCCCTCAACTATTCGAGATCGGCAGAAAATTCGCCATCCCATATTTTGAACGATTTGAAAGCGCATGGACCATAGACGAGGAGCAAGCGGCTTTCGAGATCGCATCAAAAATAAGCGACGCTCAACTTAAAGAGATCTTCAACCTTCAAAAGCCGAGGAAATGGGCTGTTTTCAGAGGCAAACATTACACGCTTGAAGATGGCACCTTAACCCTAGATGGCTCCTGGGAAAAAATTAAAACCTGCATTCGCCAGATAAAAATGAAGTATGGAAAAAAAGGCTTAGAAGTTTTAAGGGCTTTTTTAGAGGCTGGAGAAGGCATCGGCTTAACAGACGTAACCCTCAGCCTAAAGCGCCGCATAGATCCGACACCCATCATAGCAGACCTTGAAAAATTAAAAATCCTCGAGATCTCATATCAAGGAGATGAGTATAGAGAATGGAAGATCTTAGAGGAGGTTTCCCCTCTTATCCGGCTAGAACTGGGCATAGCTCCCCCTGAAAGAAAACCAGCGGCTCCGGAAGCAACCTTGCCAAAAACCGGTTCAATCGAAGAGGGAGAAGTCGATTACGTTGCTTTGGAAAGGCTGGAAATAGAGAAAATGGAAAAGGATTTCACCCAATATTTAAGCGATTTATTGAGAAACCGCCTTGAAGCTACTATCCGGTTTGGGAAAACCTTCTCTATAGCCGCCTTAGCGGATTATCTAACGAAACTTTTCGGGTCCGTCCTATACTTTGACAGCCTCCTAAGCATAACCCAACAATATGGATTAGCTGAGGTGGAAATAGTTCACGAAAAGGGAAAAACAGGTATGCGCACAGGATGGAACCTTGCCCTCTTCGGCGAGCCTGGAACTGGAAAAAGCTTCTCAACCAGAGATATGATATTAGGTAAGACGGACGCGAAGATTCATCCCCACGGCATCCCGGGGAGAAACCGTTATGCAGGCGGCATGACGCCTGCCCGCTTCATAAGGATAGGCCAAGCCTACGTTGGCAAGGTTTTCAACTTCATTGTTCCGGAATTTAACGATTGGTTTAAGTATAAAGGCATGGTTGAACCTTTAAAGCTGGCTATGGAACGCGGTGTAATCAGGTATGAACTTCACCGCGAAGTTATAGGACCATACAGGTTCAGCAGCTTCTTCAGCGTCAACTACAATGTCGCCACTTTTGGAAGGGGCTACGAGGTTACTATTAGCGATGCGAACTTCAACGCCATAGAGGACCGTATGCTGTGTAGGCTGCATAGGCTCACGAAGGAACGTTTCATTGAAATAGCCCAAAGCCAAAAGAAGCTAGCCTTCGGCGAAATCGACATTGAAAAGGATGCTAAAAAAATCAGAGATCATCTTACGCTAGTCTATGCTATTGAAACTCGGCACCCTCTAGTTAGGGACCGCTTCCTTCCGAAGCCTGTGCTCATAACGCCTGAAGCCTACGATGTTATTGAGAAAGCCCGCAACGCCATATTGGAACATATCCCAAGAGAGTTTGTGACCTTCTCAGCCCGTTTAGAGGATAGAGCCATACGCTTTGCAAGCTCAGCCTCACTTTTAAATTACTTCCAATCCAGCTCCGAGCATATCCCCATAAGCGGGGAAGCCTTAAAGTATGCTGTTCAACTCTACATTGAAGAAGCTTCGGTCAGATCCCGGGAGGAATTTAAACCAGAAGAAGTCTTGGCAAAGCTTAAAATATGATATAAATAACTAAACTTTGGCAAATTTAACGTTTTCGGGGCTCTGTGCGTTTTCGAGGTTACTTTGACATGTATATCTGCATGTTGGAAGCGCTTATTCCTTCCTTCTCCAGCCTACCTTTTTGGTGGTTGTGATGTTGCCGATTG
>CALJDG010000005.1 GCA_938023865.1 uncultured archaeon
GCATGCGATATTGCCATGGCATATGCCACGGATAAGTAGCGTTCCAGTAGTCTATGTAAAAGCTTTTTATGTGATTTAGTTCGGCTTTGAAGTCGCCTTCAAATATCCATGTAACTGTGAAGTCCGCTCTTCCATTTGCATAGTTTATTGTGGCATCGTACATTGTTAGATTGCAGTATTTAACACTCAAGTATTCCTCTAATATTTGGCGAAGCTTCTCGGTGGGCGCTATTTCCGGCAGCAACGGGATTATGTCCCCTTCCAGTTGAGTGCTATTTATTAACGACAGAGCGTTTAGTGTCAACTTTTGCGTATTGCTTGAGTATTGCATACCCAAACCGAACTTTTTGATGGTGTAGGCTGTGGCGTTTAGGATTTTAATGTATGCCGTAACCTGTGTTCTATACTCTGGTGGAACTGTCGGGGGTATTCTTTCTAGCGTGTTCTCCCAAAGTTCAGCAACGTTGCATGACACTGCTATGTATGCTGTGGCTTTCCCCAACTCATGGTAATAGTCCAGCATTAAAGAAGCCTTTTCAACAGAGGAGAAAACCGAGTCTAATATTGCGTAGGTGAACTGCTCTGTCTGTGGACCGCCGCGAAATATCATTTGGCTTAAGAGTTTTGCAAAAAGCATCGTGAAGTTTCCGTGAATTGTCGCGTTACACCTAATTTCTGCGCCGTTGCCGTCTGGCCACTCCGTTTTAGTGGTGTTTAACTGTGTGCATATAATCAAGCCGTCTGTCATGTTGGCAATCAAGCCATTTGGCCCTGGAAGTGTGCTGTTTAGTTGTGTGAGAAGCCCTTCGAGGATTGTGGAGTTTATCTTGCCTAATGGTGGCGGATAGTTGCCATAAGTGATGTTTATGTGGTCTGTGAAGCGCAGTTCAGTTTGGTTTCCATCAAAGTCCACTACTATGTTTAGAAAGCCAGGGATGAAGGGTATAAGGTAGAATGTTATGTTTCCAGCGAATTCTCCATTTTCAAAGTCTGCCTTCACAGTTATATCTGTCGCATTAAGCGGAAACATCGACTTCAACGAGGCTGGGAGTTTCGTCTCTCCAGATAAATTGAGGTTGAGCAATCCGTTACCGTATCTGCCAGTCAACTCGAAATTGCTTGTGTTGAAGGGGTAGGTCTCGCTGGCGGCGGGCGGCATTAACATTGTAAGGGCTAGTGTTGTGTTTGATAGGCCGTTCTGAATTTTTGATTTGAAGAGAACGGTTGTTGAGTTGAAGGGCCACTGGAACATGCTATCCGTTGGTAGGATTAAAACACCAGAAAGGGAGCCTGTTGTTGTGCTTCCGGCTGTTGAAAGGTTTAATGATGCATTCATTAATGGGCCAGTGTTTGGAGGATACATATTCGTATAATTAAACAAGCCGCTGAGGGCTATTGTGCCGTTGGGATAGACTGTGAAATTAACTTGCATGTCTTCTGAAGGGGCGTCGAAAAGCGTATAATAGTATTTTCTTGAAAGCGGGATTGAATCAATGTGATCTAAACGTGTCCAAGTGTTAACTTCAAATAGATTTATTCCGCTAAGGTTTTGAGGACTAAAATGATTGTAGGCAAGCATCTGACCATAAAATTCAAAATATACAGTGTGAGTGCCAACATTTAGGTGGGGCCAAACGGTTTGGTAAACGTATAGGTTTCTTCCATCTTCAGATAGATAATAAACGTCAATAGCGTAGTCGCTTTCCTCTGCAGCTTCAATCTCAACCCCAACTTTTAAGTAATTAAATAACCCGTTACCGTCGGTGTCAACTCCCTCATCATATATGTTACCCGTTAGCCGCGCAAAGTATTCAAAATCTGTGTAATTATATGATTTGCTTAGTTGGACGTTGTACCTTGCGTCAATTTGGTATGAAATATAGGTCGATTCATCTATCAACGAGAGACTTATGAAGTTAATTATCGTTATGTTGGTAACGAGTGAGGCATAGATGCGCAATCCATCAAGCGGAATACTTAACCGATGCGTTCCTGCGGTTAAAGATGTTTCTATGCTGCCATATACGGAGATGTAATTGAAAGAGCCGTTGCGCAATCCGTTTATATAAACTCTGTATAGCCCAGCGTCTATAGTATTAACTTCAACACTTATGTTAAGGTAATTAAAAAGTCCATCATTGTCCGTATCGATGCCATTATCGCTGATCGCACCTGTCAACGTTGCAGCTTGATCAAATTGTGTATAATCGTAAGTTTTCGTCAAATTGAACTCTGGGCGATAATCCATCGAATAATAATTTTCACTGTAAAGGTAAATGCTAACAAGTTTTGTCACGTTTACATGAGCATTTCGTATAGCTGCACCAATAAATCTTATGATTATGTTTTGTGGTCCTGATTGGAGATAGGTTCTGTTGAACGTGAAAATCCATAGGCGTTCATATTCGCTACCAAGCCCATTCACCTCAAGACGATAGGTTCCAGCGGTGTATACGTTTACTTCCAGTTCTACAACCAGATAATTGTATAGTCCATCTCCGTCCTTGTCTAAGCCATAATCATAAATTCCCCCCGTTAACGCGGCACCATCACTTGCTTTTGCCGTCCTGTTAATCCACAATGGTGAGACTGTTGCCGACAAAAGCAGAAGAATTACGGTGATTGAAATACACGGATTCCCTTTCATTTCGGTATCTCCTCTACGTAAACGTTATTATGTTGTGAATATGTTTTATAAATATTTTAACAACATAGTAGTTTTGAAATGAGGCTGCTAACGTTTTGCTTCCGTAACTTGTTCCGAAGAAAGCTTAGAACGAGCCTTTGCGTTTTAGGTGTAGCTTTAGCAACAGCCTTTGTCGTTGCGGTTGGTGCAACTACAACACGATACATAGCCGTAATTAAAAGTATGAACGTGCTTTTTAGCGGGCAAGTCATGGTTGTTACCAAAGGAGCGATAGTGATTCAGGCTATACCAATAACCCGTGGCATGCTCCCAGATACGTGGGCAGGCGAGTTGAAGGAAAGCTTTCCAGAAGTTGAAGACGCGGTTCCAGTCCTGCTTGTTACGTCTTCAATTTATTTTGGAAACACCCTTTTACCAGTGCCTGAAAACTTCACTCTCGGCATACCTGTTGACAAGTGGCAAAAGGTTCTCAGTCCAATAGTGCTGAAAAGCGGTGGACGTCTTCCAGCAAACGAAACATGTAATGAAGTGGTTGTAGGCGGTTCCCTGGCAAGTCAATATAACTTAGTTGTTGGGGGCATTTTGCAGATTTGCGGGCGCGACCTAACGGTTGTTGGAATTTTAGACACGAAATCAGCTGTTTTAGACCGCTTTTTGGTCATGCCCTTGCGACTTGCTCAAGAAATTTACGGCTATCAAGGCAAAGCCAACATAATTTTAATAAAGCCTGTTAAGGGCTGCGCGCCGCGAGACCTTGCAGCAACAATAGAAAACCATGCGGATTATAAGGATTCAGTTAAAGCCCTAACAGAGGAGGAAAGAAACGATATAGTTCAACCAATCTTCGCCCAAATTGAAAGCTGGAACATTGGCATACAATCAGTTGTCCTCACTATGAATCTCATTCTAGTTATGACGGTAAACCTCATGAGCGTTTCAGAAAGACGCCGAGACTTTGCAACTCTAGACGCTTTAGGCGCACCGATAAACTTCATTTTCCGCATGGTAATTTTTGAAGCCGCCATAATAGGCATTTTGGGCGGAATTTTAGGAATAGCACTTGGCTCTATAGCAGCTGTTGTATTGGCAAGCCTATACACGAACATCCCAATACACTTTTTCCTTGCTGGACTTTTTGACATAGTCACACCCGCTTATATGGTTCAAATCTTTGCAACCGTTGTAGCGGTTTGCTGCCTTGGCGGAGTTCTCCCGGCAGTAAACGCTGCAAAAATGCGAATAGCTGAAGTTTTAAGGGCTGAGTATTAATGGAAATTAAAACCGTCAATCTAACAAGAATTTTCCACGTTGGCTGTTCAAGAGTGGTCGCCGTTAATAACGTTAACCTTGAGATAGGCGAATCCAAGTTTATAGCAATAATCGGGCCTTCAGGATCCGGGAAAACCACACTTCTAAACCTCATAGGATTAAACGACAAACCTACAAGCGGTAAAATCTTCATAAACGGAGAAGATACTTCAAACTGGACGAACGCTAAACGCAGAAAGGTAAGACTTTCAAGAATGGGTTTCATTTTTCAAACTTTCAATTTACTACCAACCCTTACAGCCTTGGAAAACGTCGAACTTCCAATAGCCTTAGCTGGAAAAAGTCAGAGGGAACAAAGGGAAAAAGCCATAAAACTCCTAGAAGCCGTAGGCTTAGGCCATAGAACTCACCACAGACCAAAAGAGCTAAGCATGGGCGAAATGCAACGTGTAGCCATAGCCAGAGCCTTAGCCAACAATCCCGAAATGATAATCGCAGACGAACCCACCGGAGAGCTTGACTCTAAAACGGCCAAAGAAATAATGAAACTTCTATTAGGCATGAAGGAAAAATGGAAAACAACAGTTATCGTAGCAACGCATGATGAAAAAATTGTTGAAGCAGCTGATGAAGTGTACAACCTTAAGGATGGACAATTAATAACAAACTTCTGAAATAGCCTAAAAAGTGCAAAGGCGTTTCTGTTAGTTGCAGTTAACATATAGAAATTTTCAAATAGATGTTATGTTTAGGATTTCTATTGCGGCGATTTCGCCTTTTTCGTCGTAGTGTATGATTGCTTTTCCGTCTTTTGTTGGTTCTCCATGGGTTGTTTTTGCGTGTTTAAACCTTATGAATAGGTCTCAAACGTCGTCTCCATAATCTATTGTGATGACTTTTCTAGGCAACTTTATTTTATACTTCTCCTCGAACTTCTCTAACACTTCTCTGGGGTTGATGTCTAAGAGGGTTTCAACTTTTTGAATTGCCTATACCTCCTAGCTTTCCTTCTATTACTTGTAGAGAAGGCGGTCCTTATAATCGCCGCAAGCGGATATGGCATTTACATTTACATGGCCTCTAACAACAGAATATACCATAACACTTTTTACGAAAACGGCCTTGACATTTTCGTCGAAAATGGAGCGGTAAATTATTTTGATGGAGGCTACCCCTCTGG
>CALJDG010000006.1 GCA_938023865.1 uncultured archaeon
GCTGGAGAACATTAGGTTCTCAGGCAGCTGCCAGCCTTTTCCACCAACGCTCGGATCCTTATCCCCCGCCTTAACGAGACAGAAGTGTGGCCCCAGCCGGTCAATCTTCTCTGCGAAGCCCATGGGGATCTTAACGGTTCCGTCGGTCAACGTTTGCCTCCTCCTCCCGTTGCTGAACAGCGTTGACGCCGCTTCGGGTCAGCTCAGCCATCTCCCTTAGCCCCCAGGGTTCTTTACGCCTGCTCAGTTAGGCTTGGATTTCAAGGGCTTTCTTCTCCTCAGGGGATAGGTAGCTTAGCCTTGCAAGCTCCCTTAGAACGGCTCTCCTGACGAAGTCGCTTAGGTCCTCGCCTCTCTGGGCGGCGACCTTACTGATGAGGTCAGATAGGTCCTTCTTCATCCTAACTGAAACTATTTTATCCTTCACTGTGTTTCACCAACAAAAAATATATAACGGTGATACGGGGTATTTTTCGTTGGAAATGAAGAATCAAGTAGTGTATGAAGCGAACTTTGATTATGAAGCCACGTATGAGAGGCTTGTTCGATCAGGCATCGCCGCTGTAGATGAGACCGGAAAGGGCCTAATCTGGGTTAGGTTCAAGGGCACGAAAACAGTTTTCCTGCTATCACCAAATGGGAAGATACAGGTTAAATGGACAAGTCCTGAGGAGAAGAAGGTTTTGCTTAAAATACTTAGGAACCTGCTTGTCCCGGTGGTGGGGCAAGAGTTAACCATTAAGCCGACGAAGCAGCAGCTCTTCATCGAGTATCCGCCCCCGCCGAACTTTAAGATTTACTGGTGTGAGGCGGAAACCGAATATGTGAAGCAGGCTGAGTTCAGCCCCCAGCTGAAGGAAGCAGTCAGGGCCGCTGTTGAGAGGCAACGGCGTGAACTTAAATTTCTGAGGGAACCAACCGTTAAGGAGGTGGCTTCAGCTGTGGGGAAAACCCCCGAAGCCGTCCGCCCAGCGCTTTATGAGGCTGCCCCCGAGCTAGGCTGGGTGGAGCAGGAGGAGGGTGAAGTGGAAAGGGAGGCTGAAAACGCCATTAACTTAGCAGGCTGGCTTAAATGGCTTAAAAAGGGCGAACAAAATAGTGAATTAGCAAAAATGGCTGAAGACGCCTTAAAAGCAGCTCCCCAGCACACCCTTGAGATGGCTAAGAGGATCCTTGAAAATTCCCCGGAGATAGTTCCGGAGGCTAAGCCCAGCACTTCAAGCCCGTGGCATTATGCTGCGGCTGGACTGGAATGGAATAATGAAACCCTTAAGGCGTGGCGCCGCATATTCAAAAGTAAACCGCCAGCCCCACACAGATCTACGCTCTGGGTTATACCGAGAAGATACTAGGTTCAACTATATCCTAATATCCTAGTATCCTAGTTACACAGCCCTTACGAATGAAAGAGGCAACGCACCGAATTAAATAAATTTTAACATTATTATCACTTAACTCTTCCTCCATCCGATCAAGCTCATTTAATGTATAACGTATAAAACGTTCTTTTAGTCGCTGTTAAGGGAAATGCGTGCTTCATTTTGTTAATCATTAACAGTTCTCTATACGTTTGTCTGTTAACGAAGAATATTTTTCAGAGCTTCTTTTTCTATATCCATTTATGCAGCCGTTTTTTATTTCATTTGCAAGCTTAGCGATTTCTGGCAGTTTTTGGAAGGGATTTTCCAAGTTTTCTGTGTATATTCTTGCGTATGCGCTTCCAACTACAACACCGTCAGCCCCTGCATAAACTATGGTTTCGGCGTGCTCCCTCTTTGAAATTCCGAAGCCAACTATTAGGGGTTTGTCAGTCTTTTCTTTGATTTTTCTTATAATCTTCAGTGTGGCTTGCGGGCTTTTCATTCTTAAGCCTGTGACCCCTTCAAGGCCTATGAGATATATGAAACCTGAGGCTTCGGCCAGCATTTTGTTAAGTCTTTCCGGAGACGTTGTGGGCGCAACTTGGAGTATTAAGTGCATTTTTCGCTTTTCAGCCATCTCCATGAAGGGTTTCGCCTCTTCCACTGGAAGGTCTGGAACTAAAACTGCTTGGGCTCTAGCTGCAGCTATTTTATCTAGAAACCTCTCGAAGCCCATCGTGTAGGGTATGTTCAAGTAAGTCGTCACAACTATCGGTGCCTCAAGCCCTTCAGATCTAAGCCTTTCAATACCTTTGACGCATTTTTCAGGGGTTATGCCGGCGTTTAACGCTCTTTCACAAGCGGCAAGAAAGACCGCCCCGTCAGCTATGGGGTCTGAGAAGGGAATACCGAACTCTATTATGTCTGCGCCGTTTTCAGCTAAAGTTTTTATTAGGCTAATGGAGAAATCCTCGCTTGGATCGCCATAGTAGACGTGGGCCATGTGGATTCCTTCCCTGCGCTCTCTTAATACTTGGATTTTATCTTCAAGCTCCATAGAAATGCCTCAGAATGGTTTCTATGTCCTTGTCTCCCCTTCCAGAGAAGTTTATAACAACAATTTCATCGGAGCTGAATTCTTCAGGATGGTTTAAGACGTAGGCTATGGCATGGGCTGTTTCAAGTGCCGGTATAAGGCCCTCAGTCCTACACATGATTTTAACAGCTTCAAAAACCTCATTGTCGAAGGCATAGCAAGGCTTAACCCTTCCAATCTCACACAAATGGGATATTTCAGGTCCCCTTCCAGGATAGTTCAGCCCTGCAGCCCTTGTTTTGGACGGTCTAATTTGGCCATGCTCGTCCTGCAAAACCTGCATTAGGCTTCCATGGAGAACCCCGGGCCTGCCAAGCTGAAAGGCTGCAGCGCTATTTTCCGCGTTCAGGTCTTCCCCTCCGCCTTCAACAAAATATAGTCTAACTTCAGCATTATCGATAAAGGGTTTGAAGGCGCCTATAGCGTTGCTTCCTCCACTCCCACATGCAATTATAGCGTCTGGAAGGCGGTCTTCCTTCTCGAGAATTTGCTGTTTAATCTCCTGGCCTATAGCGCTTTGGAACGTAGCCACAATTGTTGGAAACGGGTGGGGTCCAACAGCGGATCCCATCAAGTAATGGGTTGTTCTAGAACATGAAGCCCATTCTCTAAGGGTTTCTGAAACAGCGTCTTTCAAAACGCCTGAACCAGTTTTTATAGGCCTTATTTTTGCTCCTAGAAGCTTCATCTTTTTAACGTTAGAGGCTTGTCGTTGAATATCTTTCACTCCCATAAAAATTTCTGTTTCTAAACCGCAGATGTTTCCAGCCATAACCGTTGCCAAGCCATGCTGGCCAGCAGCTGTTTCAGTGATTAAACGTTTTTTGCCCATCTTCTTGGCCAGCAATGCCTGTCCCAAGGTGTTATTGAGCTTGTGTGAACCCCCGCAGAGAAGGTCTTCACGTTTAAGGTATACCTTAAACCCGACAACTTTACTGAAGTTTTTAGCATGATAAAGCGGAGTTGGCCTTCCACCATAATCCCTCAAAAGTTCCGTAAATTCCCTCTGAAACTCTTGAGTTGGGTATATTTTTTCAAAGGCTTCCTCAAGCTCTATTAGAGCCTGCATTAAGATTTCGCTTACATATTGCCCGCCGTATTTACCAAATCTCCCCTTCGACATCCGAAAATCCCTCAGCGTCTGTTAAAAACGCTTGTTTTGCTTTTTTTATGAAAGCTTCAACTTTTGCGGGGTCTTTCACCCCTGGTTTTGCCTCAACCCCTGTGGAAACGTCCACCGCGTAAGGCTTAACTGTTTCAACAGCCTCTTTAACGTTTTCAACACTTAATCCTCCAGCCAGTATTAAGGGTTTTGGATGGATTGCCTCCCTAATGCGTCTGCTCACATTCCAGTTATGGGTTAAGCCTGTCCCTCCATATCTCCCAGCCATCCAAGAATCCACATGGATAGCGTCGAAAAACTTTGCAGCTTTAACTGCCTCCTGAACAACCTCTTCGGATTTAACACTTACACTTCTCACTAAAACGGTGTTTGGAAATTTTTCCTTCAATGATGTTGCTCCATGAATGAATTCTCGATGGATTTGAATGACGTCGGGCTTTAGGTTTTCATGAAGCCTCGAAAGGGTTTCTAGGCTTTGGGGAGCAACCACTAAAACACTCTTAACACGAATTGGAACATGCTTGAACAATTCTCTAGCTTTTTCCAACGGCAGGTTTCGCGGCGAGTTTGGAACCCCTACAACGAAGCCTACGGCGTCAGCGCCTAAATTACAAACCATTTCAAGGTCTTTTTCGTTTGTGATCCCACAAATCTTAACCTTAACAGTTCTCATAAGCGTGCACGAGCTCCCTAACCTTCGCCTCAACATCTTTAGCTAACATTATTGCTGAACCGACGAGGAAGGCGTCGGCGCCGCAAGCCCTCAGAAACTTTATATCCCAAGCATTTCGAATCCCACTCTCGCTTACAACAATCTTTCCATAGTTTTTCATGCCCGCTAATACTTGTTCAGCCACTTTCAAATCGACTTTTAAGGTTTTCAAGTCTCTGTTATTCACGCCCAGCATGTCCGCGTCTGTTTTAAGCGCTGCCATAAGCTCGTCTCTGGTATGGGTTTCCAAAACCACTTCAAGATCAAGTTGATGGGCAAGATGTATCGCTTCTTTGAGAGAAAAACCAGCGTAACCCCGTTTAAAAATCGCATATATAAGTAAGATGGCGTCTGCTCTAATTTTTGAAGCCGCCTCTATTTGAGCAGGATCCACAATAACATCCTTCATCAAGATCGGAAGATTCGTGTGGTTCCGTGCCTCTTTAAGGGCTTTAATGGATCCTCCAAAATGTTTAGGCTCCGTCAGCACGGATATTCCAACGGCACCTCCACGTTCCATAGCCTTAACAACATCTACAACGGTGCTAATTTCTCTTAAAACGCCGTGAGAGGGGGAACGGGGCTTGACTTCGGCGATTATAGGTGCATTTCTACACATTTTTATAGAATTTTTTAAGCTTACGCGGCTTCTTGGGGCATTCTCCCCACTAATGTTATAGTCTCCCGACCTCACAGTTCTAATGGCTTCCCGCGCCAGAGCGTCAAGGAAATCAGCCATATTTGGTCTCCAAATCCTCAACTCTTGAGAGATCGCTTCCCTCATAGCAGCATAGCAAACCCTTTAACTTTTTATAGGCAGCCCCACTTTCGATGGACTCTCGTGCAAGCTCCATCGCGTAGCCATAGTCTTCTGCTTTTCCGCCCACGATGATTGCTGCTGCGGCGTTCACAAGCACTATATCCCTTTTAGGGTTCCCTTCTTTCAAAACTCCATAGAGAATTTTAAAGGCTAGTTCAGCGCTTTCCTCAGGGCTGGTTCCAGAGATTTCTTCAGGCTTGGCTCTTTTTACACCAAAACTTTCAGGGGTAACTTCTAAACTTTTAATTTCCCCGCCTCTTAACCATGCAATCAATGTTTTTCCCATAGTGGATATTTCGTCAAGTCCATCTAACCCGTGATAAACCATCGCCTCTTCAACCTTGAGGCGCTTAAGCACCATAACAATCTTATTCACGAGGCTTGCCTCATAAACGCCTATTGTTCTGGCGTTTGCGCACGCAGGATTTACTAATGGTCCAAGAACATTGAAAACAGTCCTTATGCCTAACTCCTTTCGAACGCCAGCAACATTCTTCATCGCTGGATGGAATGCTGGGGCGAACATAAAACCCACACCAACATTCTCAATGGCCCCTTTAACGGTTTCAGGCTTCACGTTTAAGTTGAGCCCCAACTTTTCAAGGACGTCAGCGCTTCCACATTTGCTTGTAACCGAACGGTTCCCATGTTTGGCTACAGCTACACCTGCTCCGGCAGCCACAAAAGCGGCAGCAGTGCTTATGTTAAAGGTTTTAAGCGTGTCTCCACCCGTTCCACATGTGTCAACGAGGCGACCGTTCAAGTTTGGTTCAACTTTGAGGCAAAACTCCATCATGGCAGAAGCTAGGGCGCTTATCTCCTCTACCGTCTCATCTTTCATCCGTAAAGCTGTTAAGAATGAAGCTATTTGGGATGGGGTGGCTTCACCAACCATAATTGACCTCATGGCTTCGTAAGCTTCATCGTAGGTTAGATCTCTTTTTTCCACAATCTTCTGGATGATTTTCTGAATCATTTGTTCACCAGCGGTAAACGAAGTTTTCCAAAATTTTCTCCCCGCACTCAGTTAAGATGGACTCAGGATGGAACTGTATCCCTTCGATGGGATAGGTTAAATGGCGAATTCCCATTATTTCTCCATCGTCTAAAGCCTCAGCGGTCACCTTGAGACATTTAGGAAGCGAAGTTTTATCCACAGCCAATGAATGGTAACGCATAGCAGTAATGGGGTTTTTGACGTTTTTGAAAATTCCTTCCCCGTCATGTTTCACAGGGCTTGTTTTCCCATGCATAACCCTCTTGGCTTTAACAATTCTGCCTCCAAAAACGGAGGCTATCCCTTGATGCCCCAAACAAACACCCAAAGTTGGAGTTTGGGGGCTCATAACCCGTAAAATATCGCTACAAACTCCGAAATAGCGGCTTTCCTTAGGAGTGCCTGGCCCCGGAGAAATAACTATCTTGTCAGGGTTAATTTCCAGGGCTTTTTTGAGGGTTAGCTTGTCGTTTCTGAACACTATAGTTTTTGCTCCAAGCTCTCCCAAGTATTGGACGAGATTGTAAACAAAGGAGTCGTAATTGTCGATAACCAGAACTTTCATGGTTTTTCACCTTCCTCAGCGAGTTGGAGGGCTCTAAGCAAGGCTTCAGCCTTATGCTCTGTTTCAAACCACTCTTTCTCAGGGTCTGAATCCGCAACTATACCTGCCCCAGCCTGAATGTAGGCACGGTCCCTGCTTGCAACCAGCGTTCTTATGGTTATGGCGAAATCGGCATTTCCGTTAAAGGAGAAGTAGCCTACAGCCCCAGCGTATGGACCCCTCCTAACGGGTTCGCATTCCTCAATGATTTCCATCGCCCTAATCTTAGGCGCCCCTGAAACTGTCCCTGCTGGAAAAACAGCTCTTAAGGCGTCATAGCAGTCGCATTCATTTCTAAGCTTTCCAGTAACCCTTGAAACAATATGTTGGACGTGACTATATTGGTAAACTTTCATAAATTCAGGCACTGAAACAGTGCCAAATTCTGAAACTTTACCCACATCGTTTCTAGCCAAATCCACAAGCATCACATGTTCCGCGCGTTCCTTCAGGTCTGAAAGAAGCTCTTTTCCTAAAACCCTGTCTTTAACAGCGTCTCTAACGCGTGGTCTCGTACCGGCAATGGGGAAGGTTTCAACCCAACCATTCTCCACCCTAACAAGCATTTCCGGACTTGAACCGACGATTTGACGCCCACCCATTTTAAGGAAATACATGTACGGAGACGGGTTAATTTTCCGCAAAACCATATAAAACGGGATTAAGCTCCCATAAAATTTAAACCCGTAACGTTTCGAAAGAACAACCTGAAAAATGTCGCCAGCAGTTATGTACTCTTTAGCCCTAGTAACAATTTTTTCAAAATCCTCTTTAGCAATGTTTACGTTTGGCTCAGAATATTGGAAGGGTCCAGCGCTGCATTCTTTATTAGCCATGATTGACAATTCCGCTAATCGATTTTCGCCCATATGATAATAGAAAGCCTCACCAGCTTTATGGTCGAAAATTATTCCGTCAAAGAATATCGCCATTTCAACATCTGGAAACTCTAAATCATCGGCGGCCAAACTTGGAAGTTTTTCCCAATAACGAGCAGCGTCATAGGAGATATAACCTACTGCGCCGCCAAGAAAACGGAAATCGTTTAATGTTGCTAATTTTCCGACAAGTCTCCTTAAAGTAAACAGGGGGTCTCCAGCTTCAAAAGTACTTTTTCCTCCATGAATCCTATCATGAATTTCAGCCTTTCCATCCTTTACCATCAAAACCATTGGCGGATCAAAACCAATGAACGAGTACTCCGCAAGTTTTTTAGGGCCCTCCATAGACTCTAGAATATAGACGTAATCGTAATGCTCAAAGATTTTAGCGAATAAATCGACAGGTGTAATCTTCTCTTTAAACTTCACCAGCATTGGAAGTTTAGGAGCATGATAGCCAAACGCCATTCCCCATAATACATCCCTGAACCTATTAATACATATAAACACATATTTAAACTTTTATGCACTTTAAAGTGCATAAACCCATGCTTTTTGTCTCATGTCAATAAAACATTATTAATGATCGTGATTGCAGTTTAAAAAGGCTGAAACCAAAACTAAAATAGGCAACATGTTAAACCATCTGCAATGAAGCAGCGGTGATATAACAAGCTTGATATTTGGAATTTCTTTTGTCATTTTCTGTCAATTGCAGCTAAAAGTTTTTGTTGGGTGGTGTTAGCCATGGTTCTGCTTATTCGCTGCATGTTTGTCTCCAGCTTTCTTTGCTTTTGATTACGCAAGATCTTCTCTTCCAGTATTTCATGGCGCATCCAAAATTCGAGATCAAACTTAAAAGGCAAGAAACACTATCAAAACAAAAAATAAAAAGAGGGGATTTGCGGGAGATATCGCCAGCTTTTGGTGGGTTCGAACCCAACCTACGTAAGTGATTTGGTTGAGTTTGGTTTATGTTATTGAAGAGGGGAAATGGGGAAAGCACAGTTAAAAGAAATTGAGGATTATTAAAGCGCTAAATGGTTCATCTAAAGATATGATGATACAAGTTTTATCTAAAGGTTGGTGCGATAAGATTGAGGCGTGTATGCTCTAGAAACGATAAGGCAATATGGGGAATTTCTAAGCGTAAAAGCCGAGAAGGATTTTCGTTTTATGCCGGTTTCTCTAACCCTAACTCAATTATCTTTTGGTTTGTAGGAGCGCCTTTCTCATTCCACCCTCTGAGTTTATAGTAGTCTTTTATTAAAGCATCTGCCGGTGGCGCTTTATCTTTCCTAAAGCCTTTTTTGGCAGGTTCAAACATGCGCTCAGGCATTTTATCATACTCCGGACCCTTTCCATCTCTAATGTTTATGAGTCTTTGAAGGTTAAAGCTGCGTTCGCCAACCTGCATTAATTGTCCTATTGACCAGTGCAGTCCGGTTATTGCATTAAAGCAGTTAAGTATGTCGGTGAGTGCCATGCAGGCTCCGTCGGGCATGAATAAACATGGCACTAGCGAGTTTACCATTGTTGTGAAATCTTGGAGTTTCACGGCTAAGTCGGCTTTATCTGATGGATGAAAGAACACTGTTTGCTTCAGATATCCAAGCTCAGGTAGGATAAAGACGTTGCACTCTATGTCTTCTGGAACACCCTTCATATGGCATGCTCCACGAGTGCTTGTCGCATAATTTGGCACTAGGCTCCAGCAGGCCCTTGGATCATGAGCTGGGAAATCTAGATCCCTAGCATGAACCACTAATCTTTCAGCGCCCTTCCCTATTTTTCCAGCTGCCTCAAGGGTTCCATCAGCTAAGATTGTTCCAAAACCTTCCCTTAAGCCTATCTGCCTAACCAGCTCTATCATTAGATCCCCATCACCCCACTTAAGCTCTAGACCGCCTGTATTCTGCCTTGTTATTAAGCCACGCTCGTAGCATTCTATGGAGAAACCTATTGCTGCACCAGCTGAGATGGTGCCTATACCCAGCTTATTACAGTAATCGTTAGCCTTAGCTATCGCCTTCACATCATCAACGAGGTTAACCGCGCCTATCATCGCCAGCGTCTCATATTCTGGACTAGGTCCCTCACAAGCATATCTCTCCGGCTCCTCAACTTTCACATAACGGTGGCATCCCACTGGGCAGCGGAGGCAGGGAAGCGGCTTTGACATTAATACTTCATTGTATGATGGCTGCCCAAGCCTATTAGCCCCCTCCTCCCAGACTTCCCCCAGCCAATATTTGATCGGCATATCGCCATATTTATGGTATATGAGGAGCCCGCTGGGAGTTCCATTCTCACGCAGATCTTTTCCAAGCTCGGAGAGTTTTTTCATAAGTTCCCTTGAAAGCCTGCTAACTTCTTCAGGGTCTGCTAAGGGCGGAGTTTTTGTTCCATATGCAGCCACAGCTTTAAGATTCTTTGATCCTATAACCGCTCCCATACCGCATCTACCAGCAAAACTATGCCCATCTATAGCGACGCATGCCATCGCCACCAGCCTTTCACCCGCTGGACCTATAGCTGCGACTGAAGCATGTCTTTCACCCAAATCTTTCTTAATAGCGTTAACGGTCTCATATGTGTCCAGCCCCCATATGTGGGAGGCATCACGTATCTTAACCCCATCGTCATGTGTCCATAAATAAACCGGAGAAGAGTCCCTCCCCTGACTTATTAGGGCATCAAAACCTGTCTTCTTAAAAAACTCGCAGAATTTGATTGTACATGCAGAACGGACATGGGAGGACCGCCGGACTGCAAAATACGGAGCTGCGCCAAGCAAAAGGAAATCACAATTTGCCCTCAATGCAAAGAATATCCCTGCACGCTCATAGAAGCATTAGCGGAACATTACCCAACCCCAATTCAAGACGGAAAACGCTTGCAAAAGATTGGTTTAGAAAGGTGGATTAAGGAGCAGGAGGAAAGAGCCAAGCGAGGCTTTGTTTATGCAGATATACGTTATCGCTCAGAGCGATAACTGCTCAATTCGCCTCTAAAAGCCTGGATCACGAATAGAATAGGGGACTACGCCCTTTGTAAAACCATGGATTAAGGCATGCCAAGTAGATTCCTTAACCAAAGACATGAGACCAGAGCAGATAGTCTATTCAGCATGTTAATATTTTTAAATAGGTTTAACTCTTTTGTTAATTGGAGTGTTCGGGATGTCTATGTATGTTCCTCCAGAAATAGCTTGGATTGTTCCAATAGCCCTTCCATTCGTCATTGGGCTGCTTGTGGGCTTAATAGTGAAACGCACCGTGAAATTGGCCTTCGCTGTAATAGCTTTAGCCATAATTCTGGTTGTAACAGGATTTGTCAGCTTTACCTTTCAAGATATCTTTGATAATGCGATGAAAATCCTGCCCAAAATAATAGACTTAGGCAGCAATCTCCAAAACATCCTCCCATATTCTTCCATAACCTTCATCATAGGCTTGGCGCTGGGACTCTGGAAAGGATGATGATCCCGTCATAAACATCATCCTTAATGTGATGCAACCTTAATTTTTTCCCATAATACTTAACATTTCATAGTTATTAATTATGCAAGAAAAAATTTTGGGAGATGGAAACGTAGCGGCGAATGATTTTTACTTTGAACTTATCTCAAAACTATTTAAGTCTTTTTTGATTATGTTTTGGTATGGGGTTTCTTGAGCTTTCTGATGGTGAGTGGGAGTTCATTAGGCCTTTGCTGCCTCCTAAGGCTAGGGTTGGTAGTCCCTGGGGCTGATGATAGGATGACGATAAACGGCATTCTGTACGTCTTGACTACTGGATGCAGATGGATGGATATGCCTATACGCTATGGCTCATATAAGACTGCTTGGAGGAGGCTTAAGCGATGGCAGGATGAGGGCGTATGGGATAGAGTGTTCAAAGCCCTATCATCCATGAGGGAGCATGGTAGGGTATGCGTTGATAGCTCCACTGTGGAGGCTAA
>CALJDG010000007.1 GCA_938023865.1 uncultured archaeon
TTAGATTAGTGGTTTCAGTTTGATTTTTCTTGTTTGGTTTTCTACTTTTACTTGTATGTTTTGTAGTTGTGTTTTTGGTTTTATTCCGTATAGGAAGATGGCTCCGTTGATTTGGCATATTTTGAGGTGCATGTTGGCTAAAGCTGCTAGTTGCTCAGCTACTTCTACGGTTGGTCTGACTATGTTTATTCTTAGGTCTTCATAGTTTCTTGTCCTTGCTATGTCTTCGCCTAAAATTTTTAGTGTCTCTTTTTGGCCGTAAATGTATTCTAGGGTGTCGTATCCAACTACTGTTAGGACAGGTTTGTTCGTGCTTTCCCTTAATTCTGTTATTGCATCCCAGAATCTTTTCATATCCTCAACTATAAACTCTCCTCTTAATGGCAAAACATATTGAGGAACCTTCAGCGCCTCGCCAGACACTCTAAAGTCAGCTACCTTAAGTTTTCGCTGTATGACTTCGTTGTTTACATGGGGTTCAATAATTTTTTCAATGGCTTGAGCGCTTAATCCTTGAGGAGGAATTACGGCAACACCATAGTCTTGGTTTAGAAATTTGCATATTGTTGGGGCTATTAGGCGTTCTAATGGGAATGCAACGTCCTTCTCTATTTCAATAAGTTCAAAGCTTCCTTTAACGAATGTTTTACCGATCAACCGGTCTAGGTCGCCTATTCCTGTGGAGAAGTGGTCCTTTCCATGCGGGATAATTTCGTATTTCCCATATGTTTCGAAAATTTCAGGCTTGGCTGGTGGAAAAACGTGAAAACCGTTGTCCAATGTAAAGGTAAGCAGTGGATTAAGAACCCTTGTCCCCCTAAGTTTTATTACTTCTAATTCTCTCAGGAGTCTTTCATCGTAAAACCTTCTTTTAAGCAGTATAACTCCGTCAACAACGAATTCCTCCAAGCCGATGCCTATGGACTTATTTCCAACAGGAACTTCAACAATCATCAATGTTGTGCATTCTGTTTTTCGGATAAGCTTCCCTAAAATCGTATGCAACATAGTTCTAACATCTATCTTCTCAGCATAGGCCTGAGATATTGCGGTGATAGGGTCGATGACAAGTCTTTTCGCCTCCAACTCGTAAATCTTCTCTAAAACCATTTTTATGGACTCTGAAGGAACAGCCTTCTTACCAGTAATCATCTCCAAAAAGGCAAATCGTCCTTCAGACTCCAATTTTTCAAAATCGAAGCCAAAACCTCGCATATACTCATAGAAATTCTTGCGGCTCTCGCCAAAACTTACATAAATGGCGTTTTCGTCGTGGCTGGTCATGCCTTTATAGAGAAATTGGGCTGAAAGGATCGTTTTACCAGTGCCTGGATTGCCGCAAACAAGAATTACGCTTCCCTTTGGAAAACCGCCTTCAATCAAGGCGTCAAGGCCGTCAATTCCGGATGAAACCCTCTCAACCATTCTATTTCACCTTGCGGAAACCTTTCCCAGCATGGAACTCAGCCAATTCTTTCAACAGCGTGTGCAACTCTTCCACCGATTTAGGGTCATCGCTACGCATAAGACTTGAAATTTTCTCGGAGTCAACATTCATACCGCCCCCTTTTCTAACGCCTCTCACTAAAAGAGTTATAAGAACTCTTGTCCCCTCGCCGAAGATTTTCTCCAACTCCTCATAAACAGTTTTTGGGCTCTCCCAAAAAACCTCAAAGGGATCCCGTCTAAACTTACTCCTTAAAACAAACAATATCGCCTCACCAGCAGATTCAGAAAGCGAAGAACCTACAGCCTCCTCAAACATCCTCCGTAAAAAACCAAGAACAACATTCTTCTCATCATTCACCGTGAAATCAACCCTCCCAGGAATGTAAAAACTAACCCCAACGATACAAAATTTATTATAAAAATTGAACTTATAAATTTTAAGGATACCCCATTACAGATCATTATTCTGTTAGTCACTGATAAACGAAAATGAGGCAATATTATCGTTAAAAATAGAAAAAGAGGGGATTTGCGGGGGAGATCTCCATCTGCTATGCTAAAAACCTTTTCTTTATACTGCACACTTTCGGATAGCTGTTAAGCTCCATAATTACTCTTGACATGCACGAAAAGAATTTGCGACGTAATCGCCAAGTTTATATTGCCCACTAATATTCTATTCAACGGCACCCTATCGGTTTAAACTCTTAATGGGGCGTCCTTGTAAGTGGAAGTAGAGGTGCTTGAAAAAGACGACAGGAACTTAAGCTTGCTAATTAGAGGAGTTGACACTCCGTTTATTAATGCTTTAAGGAGGAACGTCATTGCTGAAGTTCCTTGTATGGCCATAGATGATGTTGTAATCGTTGAGAATTCTTCCGTTTTCCATGATGAAATCATAGCTCATAGACTTGGATTAATTCCTTTAAAAACCGACCTTGACAGCTACAACCTTCCAGAAGAGTGCTCATGTAAAAGTGAGTTTGGCTGCAACCTTTGCAGGGTTACACTGACGCTAGATAAAGAGGCGACGGAAGGAATGGTAACGGTTTATTCGGGCGAGCTTGTCTCCGAGAACCCAAATATTGTTCCTGTCAGCGACAAAATACCAATAATTAAGCTCGCAAAGGGGCAGAAGTTAAGGCTCGAGGCTTATGCAAGACTTGGGAAAGGGAAGAACCACGCCAAGTGGCAGCCAGTTTCGCTATGTTCATACAAATATCTGCCACAAATAAAAATAAAGAGTGAAAGCTGTGATGCATGCGGGAAATGCATAGAAATATGCCCAAGAAAGGTTTTGGCGAAGCGCGAAGGAAAGATAGAAGTCCGCAACTTAGTAGCTTGCACATTATGTCGAGATTGTGTTGACGTTTGCCCGAAAAAACCGCCAGCATTAGAGGTTAACTGGGAGAAAAACGCCTTCATATTCAACGTTGAGTCAACAGGTGTTCTTTCACCAGAAAGAATCATCGTGGAAGCTGTAAAAATTTTGGATAAAGATCTTAAAGAGCTTGCAAAACAAATTGAGGTGTAAAAACTTGAAGAAAGTTAAGGCGACAAACCCAGAGCTCGTTAAAACTATTCGTTTCTTGAAAAAGCAGGGCAGAGACAATAAGGCAAAAATTTGGGGAAGCATAGCTGAACTTTTGGCAAAGTCCAGAAGAAAGCGCATAGCCGTAAATGTTAGTCGTTTGAACAGATATACGGAGAAAAACGAAACGATAATTGTTCCAGGTAAAGTGCTAGGCGCTGGCGAGATAAATCATCCGATAACCGTTGCAGCCCTCTCATTTTCACAAAAAGCCAAAGAAAAAATAAAGAGAACCAGAGGAAAATGCCTATCAATAATCGAACTTGCAAGGAAAAATCCGAAGGGCTCAAGGGTTAAGATTATAGGGTGATTAAATGCAGCTGGAAAGTGGTTACAAAGTTATTAACGCTGATGGTCTTATACTTGGAAGAATGGCAAGCATAATTGCTAAACGCTTATTAAAAGGCGAGAAAATAGCTGTGGTAAATGTTGAAAAAGCCGTGATATCCGGCAAAAAGAAAAGTAAAGTTGGAGAGGCAAAAGAATTTCTTGAAATTGGACATCCAGGTAAAGGCCCTATGCATCAAAGGAGACCAGACAGAATCCTTAGAAGAACTATCAGAGGGATGCTTCCATATAAACAGCCCAAGGGCAAGCAAGCCTACAAAAGGCTCAGGGTTTTTATAGGGGTCCCAGATGAGCTTAAAAATCAAGAGATGGAAACCATAGAGGAAGCCCAAGCCAAAAAGTTAACTTGCCCCTATTTTACGCTTGGAGAGCTTGCAAAAGAAATAGGTTGGAAGGGTGGATAAGATGCCAGCTAAAAGGGTTCTTGTGGTTTGTGGTAAAAGAAAGACAGCTGTGGCACGTGCCGTTGTTAAGCCCGGCATAGGAAGAATAAGAATCAATATGACACCACTGGAGATTTATCAGCCTGAAGTTGCACGACAAAAAATAATGGAGCCGCTCATACAAGCTGGCGACGAAGTTTGGAAACAGCTAGATATAGACATTAAGGTTTCAGGTGGAGGTTACATGGGACAAGCTGAGGCAGCTAGAATGGCGCTTGCAAACGCTTTGTTAAAATGGACGAAGAGCACGCAACTGCGCACTTTGTTCACCGAATACGACAGAACGATGATTGTGGGCGACCCCAGAAGGAAAGAGCCTAAGAAGTTTGGTGGTCCAGGCGCAAGGGCAAGGGATCAGAAAAGCTACAGATGACAGGAGGTTAAGCCAAAATTGATTATACCTATACGATGTTTCACATGCGGCAAGTTAATTGGTGACAAATGGGAGGAGTTCGCCAGAAGAGTTAAAATGGGAGAAAATGCGGGCGATGTTTTGGACAGTTTAGGAGTAAAGCGGTACTGTTGTAGACGTATGCTTCTTTCCCATGTGGAAATCATTGATGAAGTTTTACGCTTCTACGAAGAAGCAGAAAAGAGAAGAGAAGCCAGAATGCAGTACTATCAACAGTAAGGAGCCATAGTAAATGTCGACAGTTATTGAGGATGTAATCGCGAGGAAAGTTTTCAACAGTCGAGGAGAAGAAACGATAGAAGTTGACGTTATTACCACATCCGGTTTTGGAAGAGCCTCGGCTCCAGCTGGGGAAAGCCGAGGAAGAGCCGAAGTTGTTTATTATCCACAAGGTGGGGTAGACGAAGCAATTAGAAAAGTTGAAGAACTTATATCTCCAGAACTTGTTGGATTTAACGCTGACTTTCAAGAGGAAATTGATAAAACCCTACATAAAATAGATAACACGAGAAATTTTAGAATTATTGGTGGGAATACAGCCTTTGCGGTTTCCTTGGCAAACGCTGAAGCTGCCGCAAACTCTTATGGTTTACCTCTCTTCCAATATTTGGGTGGCTATGCGGCCCATGAACTTCCCTATCCGCTTGGAAACATCATCAGCGGCGGAAAGCATACCAGTGGAAAATCTCCCGATGTGCAAGAGTTTCTAGCCATTCCTTACGGTGCTGACTCTTTTCTGGAGGCGGCAACAGCCAATGTACAGATCCACAGCAAGGTTAAGGAAGTTTTAAGGAAAAAGGATAAACTTTTCAGTAGTGGCAGAAGCGACGAGGGAGCATGGGTTGCAAACATAACAGACTTAGAAGCCTTTGAAATTATGGCTTCAACATGCGAAAAAGTTAGCAACGAATTGGGTTTCAAATGCGGTTTCGGTATTGATGTCGCAGCTTCATCTTTCTGGAACGCTAAAAAGAAGAAATATGTGTATGAACGAAATGAAAAAGAGTTGGGCCCAGGGGAACAGTTAGAATTTATACAGCAGCTTATAGAAAAGTATCATTTGGTTTATGTGGAAGACCCCTTTCACGAAGAAGATTATGAAAGTTTTGCAGAACTTACAAAAAAGGTTAAGAACTGTCTTATTTGCGGCGACGACTTGTTTGCTACAAACAACGAAAGATTAACACATGGGATCAGGATGCGTGCAACTAATGCCATAATAATTAAAGTGAACCAAGTGGGCACGCTCACGGATGCTTTAGACACCATTGAAACTGCAAAAAGAGCTGGATACGTGCCAGTAATGTCTCACCGTTCAGGCGATACATGCGATTGGCACATCGCGCATTTAGCTGTTGCGTTCAAATGTCCCATCATCAAAACTGGTGTGGTGGAGGGGGCACGAGTAGCAAAAATAAACGAGTTGCTGAGGATTGAGGAGTTTCTCGGAGAGAGAGCTAAAATGGCTGAACTCCACATTTCATAATGGAGTGAAACGGATTTGGCTGAAAAAAATAGGGAAGAAGCAAAAAAGGGAAATTTTGAAGAAGAAACAAGCGTAAGTACAGAAGAAGAGCTTTTATTGCCGCGGGACACACTTCTTTCGGCTGGAATACACATTGGAACTAGAATGAAGACTAGGGACATGGAACAATTCATATACCGTGTTAGACCCGACGGTTTATTTGTCCTAGATGTCAAAAAGACCGATGAGCGCATAAGAGTTGCAGCCAAATTCTTGGCAAGATTTGAACCTTCAAGAATAGCTGCTTCAGCTGCAAGGTTATATGCACAGGAACCAGCGAAAAAGTTCTGTGAGGCGATTGGCGCAACCCCAATTGTTGGACGTTTTATCCCCGGACTGCTTTCTAACCCGCTTTATCCTAATCGTATTGAACCGAATGTATTGATAGTTTCAGACCCTAGGGCGGATTCCCAAGCAGTGAAAGAGGCCGCCTCCGTAGGCGTTCCAGTCATAGCCTTATGCAGCACTGACAACGATTTCTCCGGGGTTGACCTAATAATACCTACAAATAATAAAGGCAGAAGAGCCCTAGCAGTCATTTATTGGCTTCTTGCAAGGCAAGTTTTACGTGAACGAGGAGAGCTTCCGCCAGATAAAGAGATGCCATTAACCATTGAAGATTTTGAGGCTAAAATATCAAAAGAGGAAGAGGAGAGCTAACTAGGAATGGTGAAGATTCGGCTTCCAAGCCAGGCTGGAGCCTTCTACGCTGGAAGAGCCGAATTGTTAAAGAGGCAGATTGAGGAGTGCTTTTTGCATGAGTTGGGGCCAGGAAAAATCCCAAAGGTTGTTGAAGGGAAGAGGCGCATAGTCGGCTTTGTTTGCCCCCATGCAGGATACATGTATTCTGGACCGGTGGCAGCTCACGCCTATTATAATTTGGCTTCTGATGGTAAGCCAGACACAGTCGTGCTTTTTGGCCCAAACCACACTGGTTATGGTAGCCCCTTGGCTGTGATGAATGAGGGCTTTTGGCGCACTCCGCTCGGAGACGTTGAAGTAGACGGAGAAACAGCCAACAAGATCGTTAAGGAAGCTCGCATTGTTGACGTTGATGATTCCGCCCATCGATATGAACATTCCATTGAGGTGCAGCTTCCATTCCTGCAATACCTTTATGGCTCAGCGTTTAAAATTGTGCCTATATGCTTTCTGATGCAGGATCTGCGCTCTTCAAAAGAAATTGGACAAGCTGTTGCAAGCGTTTTGGCTGGAAAAAACGCCTTAATTATAGCTTCCTCAGACATGACCCACTACGAACCTCAAAAAGCTGCTGAAAAGAAGGATATGGCGTCGCTTAAGGCTGTTGAGGCTATGGATGAGGAGCGCTTCTATTCCATAATTGAAGAGCATAGAATTACTGCTTGCGGTTACGGTCCCATAATTGCCCTTATTACCGCTGCAAAGGCTTTGGAGGCAAGAGAGGCAAAATTATTATGTTACAAGACTAGTGGAGATGTTACTGGCGACTATTCAGCCGTTGTCGGATACGCTGCCGTGCAATTCACAAAATAGTGGTTTAGAATGGGAGTTATCGCTTCGGCTCCCGCGAAAATAATACTTTTCGGAGAACACTTCGTGGTCTACGGCGAACCCGCCATAGTCCTAGCAATAGACAAAAGAGCCTACGCAAAAGCGGACTTGCGCTTGGATAAGAGGATTTTCCTACGTTCTTTAAACATGAACGTAGCCGGGTATTTTGAAGATGAAAACTTTAAGGTAGAAGAGGGAAACCCGAAAGAGGCAAAAATGAAGCTTGAACCACTTAAATGCGCAGTAGAAAAGGTTCTAGAGATTTCGAGCGAGAAAGTAGGCTTAAACATAGAGGTTAACTCAACGGTGCCCGTTGCCGCTGGTTTAGGATCTTCAGCGGCTGTAGCTGCCGCTGTGGTTGCCGCCGTCGGCGCCCTATTAAATGTTAAGTTGTCGAAGGAGGATGTTTTCCGCATGGCCTATGATGCTGAAAAAATCATGCATGGCACTCCTTCAGGCATTGACCCAGCAATATCAACTTTCGGAGGCGCAATGCTTTTCCAAATAGATACTGGATTTAAGCCTCTTGACGTTAAAACGGATATACCTATTGTTATTGGTAATACTGGTGTTGAAAGGTCAACGCGAAGCCAAGTTGCGAAAGTTCGAAGTTTGCGGGACCGTTATCCACAGATTGTTGATCCTATGATGAGGGCTGCTCGCGAAATAGTATTAAGAGCCATCGAAGCCTTAAAAGATGGAGACTTAAAAACCACTGGAGAATTGATGGACATAAACCATGCATTGCTTTATGGATTAGGAGTTTCAGACGAGTCTTTAGAGTGGCTTATCAATGCTGCCCGCAAGGCAGGTGCGCTAGGCGCGAAACTGACCGGTGCGGGAGGTGGTGGATGCATGATAGCCCTTGCAAACAAAGATAGTATTAGAAATGTTCTAGAAGCTGTGCAGAGGGCTGGAGGAAACGCCTTCTTAGCGAAAAAAACGAATGAGGGGGTTAGAATTGAGCCTGTCTAGACCAACTGTTCTAAAGATAGGCGGCTCCGTTATAACAGACAAAAACAAAGAACTAGGAGTTCAAATGGAAGTCATAAGCAGAATAGCAGATGAAATACTGGAGGCAAACACTAAAAATTTAGTGATTGTGCATGGCGGCGGAAGTTTCGGCCACCCGGTCGCAGAAAAACACGCAGTAAAAGAGGGGTTCACAGAGGAGTCCCAAATAATAGGTTTTGCAGAAACCCACCACGTCATGACTGTGCTTAACGGGCTTTTCATGGACGCCTTAATATGGCGCGGCATTCCAGCAGTAAGCATTACGCCCTCTTCATGTATAATGACGCAGAATGGCAGAATAACACATTTTGAGGATTCTACACTAAAACACCTAATGAAAATGGGTTTTATTCCAGTTCTTTATGGAGATGCTGTCTTTGACACAACATTGGGCTTTACGATATTGTCTGGAGATCAGCTTGTCGCTTTCTTAGCCATGCGGTTTAACGCAAAAAATATCGTGGTCGGAGTTGATGTGAATGGATTATACGACGCTGACCCAAAGACAAACGAGAAAGCCAAAATGTTTGACCATCTAACTTTAGCGGAACTTAGAAATGTCCAGAAACTTTTGGGCGGGTCGAACGCATGCGATGTCACTGGTGGGATGGCAAATAAAATCACTGAGCTTATACCTGCTATAGAGCATGGAATCCCTGTCTTAATGGTTAATGCTACAAAGCCCAAGAATATCTATAAGGCCCTTAAGGGGGAACAGGTTAGGGGTACACTTATAGAGAAGGAATAAGTTTGGCTGAAAAAACAAAGCAGCGTAAAGCAAACCACATCCGCATAGCAGCGACCCACAATGTTCAAGCAAAAAATATTACAACAGGATTTGAAGACGTGTACTTCGTTCACAGAGCCTTACCGGAAATCAATAAGGACGGGATAAATCTTTCAACAAAGATCTTCAACCACAAGTTTTCAGCGCCAATAATAGTAAGCGCCATAACTGGTGGAACAAGTGAGGCCAGAAAAATCAACGCTACAATAGCCACAGTTGTTGAGGAATTCGGATTAGGAATGGGCGTTGGAAGCCAAAGGGCAGCGCTGGAAGACCAAAGACTGGAGAAAACCTTCGCAGTAGTCAGAAAAAGGGCGCCAACAGCCTTTTTAATGGCAAATATAGGCGGAATTCAATTAGCTAAAGGATACAGCATTAAAGAAGCAAGGAAAGCTATAGAAATGATCGACGCTGATGCCTTGGCCATTCACCTAAACCCCCTCCAAGAGGCGGTGCAACCAGAAGGGGAAACCAGCTTCAAGGGAGTCCTAGAAAAAGTAGGCGAAATTGCCAAAGAACTTGATAAACCAGTGATTGTAAAGGAAACAGGGGCAGGTATAGCCGCTGAGGAAGCAAAAAAGCTTGAAGCTGTAGGCGTTGAAGGCATAGATGTGAGTGGTGCAGGTGGCACAAGTTTTGCTGCAGTGGAGTATTATCGGGCAAAGAATAAAAGAAACTCTTACAACTGCAGATTGGGCGAGGTTTTTTGGGATTGGGGTATTCCAACAGCGGTAAGTATAGTTGAAGTTACGCAAGCGGTAAGCATCCCAATTATAGCCTCTGGCGGGGTGCGCAGCGGATTAGATGCCGCTAAAGCTCTGTCCTTGGGAGCAAGCCTAGTGGCCATTGCGCAACCAGTTTTGCAAACGGCTATCGAAGGCGTTAGAGAAACGAAGAAAGTATTGCATATGCTAATAGAAGAGCTTAGAAACGCCATGTTTCTCGTTGGAGCAGAAAACGCTCAACAATTACATAAAGTGCCCCTCGTAATTGTTGGGAAAACGGCCGAATGGCTGAGGCTGAGGGGCTTTAACTTAGAAGTTTATGCAAGGAGAGGTGAAAGCCAACCTTGAGCTTTAGTATTGAGAGGCTTCTTGAAGAAAAGGCAGCTGCCATAAACAAGGCTATTGAAAAGTATATCCCGAGAATTTTCTCAAAAGATGCAGTCATCTTCAAAGTAAGCCCGCCGAGGTACGCACATAACATTGAAGCAATAAACAAAGCTGTGGTTGAACCGATTTGGGAGTTTCTAGATAGAGGCGGAAAAAGGTGGCGCCCAGCTCTCTTCTTGCTCATATGCGAGGCTTTAGGTAAAAACCCTGAGGATTACGTGGACTATGCGATAATTCCAGAAGTTGTACACAACGGAACGCTAATGATAGACGACATCGAAGATGCCTCTGAATTCCGCAGAGGCAAGCCTTGCACCTACAAAATTTATGGCTTAGATATAGCCATAAACGCTGGAAACACTATGTACTACCTTCCACTTTTGCCATTAATGAAAAATCGTAAAAGTCTAAGCTCCGAGAAGCTTGTGAAAATTTATGAAATTTACGTGCAGGAGATGATAAACCTCAGCTTAGGACAAGCCATGGACATAGCTTGGCACCGGGGCCTAGCAAACGCCGACCAGTTAGAAGAAGAAAATTACTTGCAGATGTGCGCGTACAAAACTGGAACCTTGGCGAGAATGGCCGCTAAAATCGCGGCTGTGATGGCTGACGCCCCTGACGAACTTGTTGAAAAGCTGGGTCATTTTGCAGAAAGCATAGGAATAGCCTTCCAAATACAGGATGATGTTTTGGATTTGACTGGGGAGGAGTTCGCCGAGAGAAAGGGTGGAATGGGACAAGACATAACAGAGGGAAAACGCACTCTTATAGTGATTCATACGTTGAATGTGGCAAATTCTAAGGACAGAAAAAAGCTTATTGAAATTTTAAAGATACATACCTCAGACCAAAAGTTGAGAGATGAGGCAATAGCAATAATACAAAAGTATGGCTCAATCGAGTATGCAAAAAACTTTGCCAAGAAAATTGTTGAGGAAAGCTGGAAAGAGGTAGAAAAACTTCTTCCAGAATCGGAGGCTAAGGAAAAGTTAAACGCCTTTGCAAGATTCCTCATCGAGAGGAAAATCTGAAGCGCCGTGTTAAGCCTTGAGTCAAATTAGAAATGACACAGAATTAAAGGAGACTATTCGAAAGTTCGCGTTATTAAACGCCATAAAGCATGATGGAAAAGCCCAGACAGCACCAGTTTTAGGGAAGGTCTTAGCCGAAAACCCAGAACTACGAACTATAGCAAAGGATCTAACAGTCCTTGTAAAAGAGATTATCGATGAGGTCAACAGTTTTCCGCTGAGCGACCAAATGCGAATTTTAGAGGAAAGATGGCCGGAAACCCTTGCAAAAGAGAAGGTTGAAGAAGAGAAAAAGCTTCCTCCACTACCAAACGTTGACAAGTACCGGGAAGTTGTTACACGTTTCTCGCCAAATCCAGACTGTGTTTTGCATTTGGGCTCTGCCAGAGCTATAGTACTGTGCTATGAATATGCCCGCATGTATGATGGCAAGTTTATTTTACGCTTTGAGGACACCGACCCTAAACTGAAAAGGCCTGTTATAGAGTTTTATGACAGAATTAGAGAGGACTTGGAATGGCTTGAATGCAAACCGGATGAAGAGTACATCCAAAGCGACAGAATTCCCATATATTATGAATACGCGGAAAAGCTGCTAGGAGATGGTAATGCCTACGTATGTACATGCCAACCGCAAGCCTTTAGAGAAAAAGTGCTAACCCAGAAGCCTTGCCCATGTCGCGACTCACCGCCAGAGGAGCATCTTAAAAGATGGCATCGCATGCTGGAAGGCTTATACAAGGAAGGCGATGCGGTAGTACGAATTAAAACAGACTTAACCCATTCAAACCCAGCAGTTAGAGATTGGCCAGCTCTACGCGTAATAGACATCGAAAAATATCCACATCCACGAGTTGGGGCAAAATATCGTGTTTGGCCTCTTTACAATTTTGCATGCGGATTAGATGACCATTTAATGGGCGTGACTCACATAATTCGTGGTAAAGAACACTTGACAAACATGGTCAGGCAGGAGTATATGTATAGGCATCTGGGTTGGCGCTATCCGGAGGCAATCCATTACGGTAGACTGAAGATTAAGGGTGCACATTTAAGCAAGTCGAAAATCGTTCAAGGGATAAGGGAAGGCTTGTACAGGGGATGGGATGATCCAAGACTGGCAACGTTTGCAGCTTTAAGAAGACGTGGGATAACCCCAGGAGCCATCAAGAGGCTCATAGCTGATGTCGGCCCGAAAACCTCCGATGTCGTTTTAAGCTGGGAGAACCTTTACGCTTTTAATCGCAAGATATTAGATCCAAAAGTGAATAGATACTTTTTCGTGCCAAATCCAGTTCAGCTTTTGGTTAGGCACATTCCACGAACATTTAAAGTTGGGCTTCGTTTACATCCAGAATATCAAGAAAGAGGTTTCAAAGAATACATCATAAGACCCTCCGAGCCTGATGGCGAAGCCCTATTTTGGATTTCAAAGATGGATATGAAAGATTTGGCTACTGGAAGGATCGTTCGTCTTATGGAGTTATTTAATATGAAGATCGAACGTGTGGAAGCCTTTTCTGTTGAGGCAGCATTCGAAAGCGAGTCTTATGAAGATGCTAAAAAGGGTGATGCCCCTCTGATTCATTGGGTGCCGATAGGGATGGATATGCCTTGTCAAGTGGTAATGCCAGACGCCACCATAACTGAGGGAATAGCCGAGAAAGCATGTAAAGACTTAAAGCCAAACGATATTGTTCAGTTCGAAAGATTCGGCTTCGTCAGAATAGATGCAGTTGACGCAAAAATCACAGCATATTACGCGCATAAATAGGGAGGACGCTGGATGCGTAAGCAGAATAAAGTTGTTTTGTGGCCAATATACTTCGATTCAACAAAAACTAGGGGGGATGGGAGAAAAATACCGAAAAGCTTGGCTGTGCCCTCTCCCAAAATCACAGAGCTTAAAGAAGCCGTGGAAAAGCTTGGGTTCGTATGTGAACTCGTGGCGAATGCAAGTTATCCTAAGACGCCTTGGCTTAAAACTGGCATGCTCTTAGTGGCAAGAGAAGAGGCGAAAAATCAGTTACTTAAGAAAATTGCAAGGCAGTTGCAAAAAATTCGCAGCGTAACGGTTGCTGCGAAATCTGTTTAGGCTTAGCTTACCTCTTCTTCACCTATTAAAACTGCGTTTATAACACCGTTTTGGCCAGGTCTGGATGTTACACGTGCTAAGCCTAGCGACGTTTCTATTATGGCGCCCTTTGTTATTACGCCCCTCCTGTCGTAGTCGACGTTCGCTGGGTTTTTGACAACTCGCAGGATTTCAGCTTTTCCCGTTTTACCAGTTTTTAAGTCTGTTACACACGCGTATTTTTCGCTTAAAACTTTTATTTTTATGTTGCCGCCCCTTCTTCGCTCGATTTTTCTTTTAGGCTCGCCTAAAACTGTTTCCACAGGGAATGAGCCTTGCTCAAATTTTCTTTTACCACGGTACGGTCGTCTTTTTCCTCCCGTGGGTTTCCTCTTGTGCAAATCGCCGTGCCAAACAGACATTTTAATCCTCTCTTTTCAGTGTTAGTGCCTTTAAGCTTGTTCACTATCACGCTAATTTGCATATAAACCTATCCGTTTCAAAAGGGCTAGCCGTTTAAAGTTGAGCTTTGTGCGACGTCTTCTAGAGCTTTTTCACCTTCAAGAATCTTTTTCAATTCCCTCTTCATGGTTGGTATGTCGTGGCTTAGACCAAAATAATCTGCAAAATAGTCTGTTGTCTTCAAAATGGAGACGCGCCCTTTACGTTCCACGGTAACTAAACCCATTTCTTTTAGCAGTTTAATATGCCCATAGGCGTGATGACCCCGAACCTCAACAACCCGTTTTTGTGAGAGTGGTTGTCTTAAGGCTATGTAAGAAAGCGTTTTTAACGGTCCAGATGAGAGCAGCGGCCTCTTGACAAGCTTTCGAACATGTGGTGTAAATTCTGCTTTAAGTTGCAAAACGAATCGCTCATCCTTCAATTCGAGTATCTCAAGGGCTGTGTTCCTTTTGGTATATTCTTGTGCCAGCATTTTTACAAGCTTTTTAGCCTTATTCTTTGAACGAGTTTTTAGAACTGAACATAGCTCTGAAAGATGCAGGGGGCGACCAGCAACATACAATGCAGCCTCGACCAATGCAAGATCGCTAACTGTTTTTTCCTGTCTAGTTTGTGAACTTTCTTCTGCATTATTATGTTGGGTTTTCATTTCTTGCAGCGTTTGCTCCCCCTACAGTTATGTATATTTCTTCCATCTCTTCGTCTTGCCAAAGGCTTACTTTTCCCTCTTGAGCCAAGAAGAGTAGAAGAATAAAGGTGCGTATGGCTTCTAGGCGCGCTAATCCCTTGATTATGGTTGAGAACTGGATTATTCCAGCACCCTTCACCATTTCAAAGAGGGACCTGTAAAGCCTTTCCATTTGAAGCTCAATTTCCATAAGATAATAGTCTATTTGTGGGAAAATTTCAGAAGGCCTTGGTAAAATAGGTTCGGCCGGAGCTTTTTCTAGACGGAAGAGCGTTTCACCCTTTAAAACGTCATCTAGCACTTCTAAAAGGTGGCGTATGGTTGTCGATGTTAGCTCGTGCCTCAGCGGCAGAAAAAGCGGCGGTGGGATGATGTCCAATGGAGCTTTTGGCGGTGATGGCGGCTCCTCAAGTTTTAGGAGAAGCTTCGACTTCATTAGATATATAAGGGCTGAGGAATCCAGGGCTACGCCTGACGCCCTAAAATCAATTTGTCCGGTTCTCTCCATTTCTTCGAGGAAAGTCGTCAACAGATATGCTATATTTATGTTCCACGGGGTAAGTTTCTCGAGTTTGTGAAACTCGAAGAGAATATTCCAAGGAGGACGAAGATAGAAGGGCTTTTTGACTACTACAGTCATTTTAGGTTGGCACCTCTAGAAACTTGGCTGAAACAACATATGATACGCCGTTACGTCCGTAAATACCATAAACCCTCTGGGCTTTGTTGATCATCTCAGGCTTTAACGTTATTACAATAAATTGGGCTTTCTCCGATTCCTCAAACAAGACGTCAGCAAGCCTTGACACGTGGAAGGGGTCTAAATGCGCGTCAATCTCGTCTAATATATAAAAGGATGCTGGTGTGAAGTCCTTTATAGCGAAGAGGAAGGCTACAGCTGCCACTGATCGTTCGCCGCCGCTAGCGCCGCTGACGACGATTGAGGGCTTATTAGGGAATTGGACAATCATGTCTATGCCGCCATAAAAGGGCTCTCCGGAATTCTCCAAAATTAGGTTAGCTGCCCCGCCCCCAGTAAGTTTTGAGAAGTACTTTCGTAGGTTTTGGTTTATCTTTTCAAAGGCCTCCATGAACACTTTGTGCTTTTTGTTTTCAATTTCTTCCATGAACTTGAGGATAGCTTGCTTCTCCATCTCAAGTTCATTCATCCTTAAAGAGAGTTCTTTATAACGAGAAATTTGCTCAGCATAATGGGAAAGGGCAAGCTGGTTAACGCCGCTTATCTGTTCCAGTTCAAATTGGAGCATCTGCAAGGAGGCTTCAGCCTCTTCAACTTCATTGGCCGTGACTTCTAAAGGTTTTTCGTAGCCAAACTGTCTAAGCTGATTCTGCCACTGTTCCATCTGTATTATGGAGGTCTGGATGTTCAGTTGGTACTGGTTTAGCAGTCGGTCGATTTCCTCATATTCAGCTTCGATTTTGCGGAGTTCCTTGTCTATTTCGTCTATTTGGTTTGAGAATTTTTGAGCCTCCTCCTTTGCTGATAAGACAGATTTTGATAGTTCAATGCGGCTTTTTTCCAGCTCTGCCAGTTCTTGCTTTAATTTTTCCCTTTCTTGGAGTGCATCCTCAACTTCACCTTCGACTTTTCGCAGTTGTTGTTCAACCTTTGCAAGTTGAATTCTGGCATTTTTGTAGCCCACCCTTAAAACATTGTCAAACTGTGATTGAAGTGTTAAAATTTCTGTTTGCACAGCTCCAAGCTTCTGTCTTAACGTGTTTATTTCTTCTGCTAATTTTTCACGTCTAACTTCCATTTCTTGAATGTTTGCAGGGTCAACCTTACGCCTTAGGCTAGCCAACTCCCTTTGAAGTTTGCTTATCTCTTTTTGTGATGCACTTCTCTCAGCCCTATAAGTCCATATTTTTGCCTTTTCAGCCTCGATTTCGCCTTCAACACGTTTAATGCTGGATTCTATTCTTTTAACGTTTGATTTTGTTCTTTTTATACTTATTTTCACGCGGGAAACTTCCCTATCAAGCGTTGTAATGGCATCTGATAAGCGAGCAATTTCAACACGGGTTCTGTCTATTTCCTCTTCAAGAGCTGCTATATCGCTTCCACGTTTAGAAAGGTGCTGCTGTAAAGCTCTAACAGCCTCGTCTAGACTTTTTATTGCAGCCTCGCTTGGTATTATGGCAGAAAAGTCTATTGGTGCACGATAATACCCACTTTCTAAGGCGCCGCCAGGCTCAAATAAGTCGCCGTTCACTGTGACTACACGGTAGCCTTTGCTCGAAAGTTCGAAGGCTGATTTGTCTTCTGGAACAACAAGAGTGTCGCCCAAAACAAAGTAAACAGCTGGCTCATACTGTTTGGTGCACTTTACAAATGAGAAAGCGGCGCCGCTAACATTTCCGCCCTCTGGAACTTTTATTGGTTTTGCAGCTGAAACTGCTTCTAGAGGTATTATTTTTATCCTTCCAAGCTTCATTCTGCGAAGGGTTTCTGTGCATGTGAAAGCCGCGTCAAAGTCTTTGACAATTAAGGCGTCCAGCCATCCTCCGGCCGCAACTTCGATCGCTTGCTGATAAGTCTTGTCAATTTTGATTAAGTTTCGCAGACGCCCGTAAACGCCCCGAATAACGCCTAACTCGCCAAGCTCCTCTATGCTTTTTAAGGCTTTTTCTTCTGCAGCAACAGTTTCTGCGAGCTCCCTTTGTGTTGCAAACTCCACAACGGCTTCTCGGGCTGATTCAGCTATTTTTCCAGCTTCCATTATCTCCCGCTCTATTGCTTCTTTTTGGGCTATGCGGCGTTCAAGAATGCGCTCCAGATTTTTTAGCTGCGTTTTTTGCTCTTTCTGAACTTTTATCAGTTCTGCCATTGATTTTCCAAGCTCGCTAAGGGTTGAGGCAAACCTTTCTTTCCGCTCATTCAAGTCCCTAAGTCTTCTTTCCCGGATTTTGATGGTTGTTTGGCTTTTGGCGTGTTCGGACCTAAAAAAGGCCAGCCGCTTATAATCTCTGTCGAGTTGGAGCTCTATTTCGCGGATTTTTTTACCGTTTTCGCTTATACCCTCCAAAACTTGAGCCGCCTCTTGTGCAAGTGTGTCATGTTCCGCTTGTTTAGAGTTAATTTGGCTCATCATGCGTTCATATTCGTTTCTTAAGCGCCTAATTTTCAGCCGGTTTTCGCGGATTTCGTTGCGTATCGACTGGTATTGCTGGAGGCTGTTTTCTCTAACCCTCTTTAACGCTTCTAGGCTTGTTTTTCCAGAGCTTATTTTGGTGGCTAGTTCCGTGAGCTTTGATTTTAGTTCACCTATCTTCATTTGTACCTTGAAAACCTGCGAGCCGCCTTCTTCAACAATTTCTGAACTTAGTTTACGCCATTCGCCCTCGATCTCTCTGCGCTTCTGCCTGTAATGGTCACGGAGCGCTCTAATCTTGTCTAGTCTGCTTTTAATTTTCTCAGCTTGAATGGAGTCTTTCTTAATCTTTTCTTGTATTAGTGCTATGTCGTGAGAAAGCTTAACAGCCTCAAACTTTTTTATCTCATTTTTTATAAAGTTGTACCGCAACAGTTCATTGCGTTCCCTCTCCAAGTCTTCAACTCGCCTTTGAACCTCGTCTATTCTCCCCATGGCGGTGCGGATGGAAATGTCTGCAGCCCTAAGCTTTTCTTCGGCTTCGGCTTTCTCTGCGTCGTATTGAGCTATCCCAACGAGGTCCTCAATTATTTTCCGCCTTTCCATTGGAGAGATATCTGTTAGACGAGTTATAGTGCCCTGCAATACTATGTTTTGGCTTGTGGAACTTACACCCGCCATTGAGAGAATTTCCATTATATGAACTCTTGAAATTCGCCTTCCATTAAGCCTATAAACTGACTGCCCGTTTCTGTAGACCTCGCGGGATATTGTGACGGTCGCCGTGTCGACCGGTATACGCCCATCAGAGTTGTCAAATTGTATAACGACCTTTGCCATCTTCGACCTTTCCAATTCGGCTTTCTCTGAACCGTGGAAAATGAGTTTTGCAGCATTCTCCGCCCGTAGCCGCTTAGTGCTTAATTCGCCTAGGGCGAACAAAACAGCGTCAACAATATTCGTTTTCCCGCTTCCATTCGGGCCCGTTATGGCGGTAAAACCCTTATCTAGGCCTATTCTCGCCGTCTGCCCGAAGGATTTGAAACCTTTTATTTCTATTTTTTTGATATAGGGCATTAAGTTAAGCCCTCACTCAAGATGAAACTTTGAATACCATATTTGGAGAGTTTTCTCTGTAATTGCGCTATAAAGGTTTGCATCCTTATGTTTTAACGATTATGCACTTTTTAACGCTACTTTTCGGGCTTATAACTATATTTTGTAGCCATTTTCTTGACAAAATCCTTTATGCGTTCATTGTCACCGTAAACAATTAAGCAGCCGTCACTTTGCACCTCAAACGAAAGGTTCGATTCTCCAGCCAAGGTTTTCAAAGCTTCTATGGGCATCTCCTTTGAGGGTCTAATGCGTAACCAGCGTTGGTCTCTTGGCATCCCGGGGACAAATCTTTTTTCCTTTTCTTCCTCATCGAAAACTTTTCTGCTGGCTTCTTCAAGCTTTTTAATCCACGCCTCAACGTATTTGTCGCCGAACTTTTGCCCCTCTGTTATGAGGTAAGCCTCAACATTGTTTAGGCATTCCTCAATTTTTTGGCTTGTTTCAAGACGTGCAGGGTCAGCCTTTAAAACATTGATTAATGTTCTTGCACATTTTAAATCGTTAAAAATGTCTGCTGGAACCGAGACACCACTCTTCTTTAGATCTGTAATCATCTCTTCTAAAACTTTCCATACAGCCAAATAACCCAATGTTCCACCAATCTTTAATTATTCTAATTTTGAACTATAAAAGGCGTGTTTATTAAGCACCATACAATAATGATAAAAAGTTGTTATACTCTTCTCCCTCTTCTTCCGCCTGGCCTACGTGTTCCATCATGTGGTATGGGCGTGACCTCTTCTATTCTTCCTATACGGAATCCAGCTCTGGCTAGGGCTCTTATGGCTGCCTGGGCACCTGGTCCTGGCGTTCTTGGCCCTGGTCCGCCTGGCGCTCTGACTTTTATGTGAATGGCTGTTATTCCCTTGTCCTTGGCTATTTCCGCTGCTGCCGAGGCTGCCCTCATTGCGGCGTATGGCGATGACTCTAATCTATCGGCTTTCACAAACATTCCACCTGAGGTTCTGGCTATAGTTTCTGCTCCTGAAAGGTCTGTAATGTGAACGATTGTGTTATTGTAGGAGCTATATATGTGGACTACGCCCCATTTTTCAGTTTTTTTCGTTGTGGTTGTTCCGCTTGCACCTGTGCTCATTCTATTTTTCTCTCTCCCTTCCAGTTTTCTTTACAGTTTGTGCCTTGGAGGTGACAGCTATCATTTGACGCATTGGGTGGCTTGGATTTGCCAAGGGGCTATCTGGTGCGTAAGCAATTTTCTCCTCATCCTCTCGTGTCACAAGATAGCTAGGAACCGTTACACGTTGGTCGCCTATTACTATGTGTCCATGGGTTATTAGCTGTCTAGCATGATAAACTGATCTGGCTAGTCCTTTTCTGAAGATTACTGTTTGGAGACGTCTTTCAAGTATATCCTCAACCGTTAGGTCCAAAACGTCGTCTAAAACTGCTGCTTCGTGAATTATTCCAAGCTTCTTTAAGCGTGATAATAGCTCCTTTTCCATTTTATTCCTCTCTTCGGGCGCCTTACCTATGAGGGAGCGGGCTATACCCCTAAATTTTGAAAGCATGGTTTTATGGCGCCACAACTCACGCTTATTCCTCAAGCCATACTGCCCCAAAAGTTTAAGCTCTTCTTGGAGGACATCCGTTCGCCACGGGAAACGCGGAGTTTCATACTTCTTTTTTTGTTTTTTAGGGTCTCCCATGGCTACTTGCCACCGCCTCCAGGCTTTGCGGCAGCCTTCTTCTTTACCCCAACGGCTTTGCCCTTTCTCCCTGTTGTTCGTGTACTTTGCCCTCTAACCTTTAATCCATAAGCATGCCGGTATCCCCGCCAAGACCTCAGCTCCTTCATTTTCTCTATATCCATTTTTGTCCTGAGGAGTAAGTCGGCACTAATTAGGTGCATGTCCTTCCCGGTTTCCAAATCCTTCCGCCTGTTTAACATCCAGCTGGGCAGTCCGTATTTTGTCGGTTCTTTGATAATTTCCTCTACTTTTTCAACTTCCGCCTCGTTTAAGAAGCCAGCCCTTATGTTTGGATCTATTCCAGCTTTTTTGAGTATGGCCTTGGCTAGGCTTAGGCTTATGCCCCTAATCTTTCTCAGGGCATAAGGCACCTTCAAAGTGCCATCTACATCAGTATCCGTTATTCTCAGTATGTGACGGAATTCTCTGGCTGTTTGGCTTGACATTCTATACATCCGTTTCCTGTTTGCAAACTAGAAGTTAATCATATTTTATTTAAACTTTCCTAGTCTTATGGAACCGAAAAACACTTAACGAGACCTTTGGAAAGCATTTAACTGGGCTGAAAATGAGCGGAACAATGCTTGAAGACGCTGTTTCAGAAGCCTTCCGAAAGGGAGGCTTCATAGTTTTTACAAGGCAAAACCACTGCGATGTTTTGGCTGTAAAGCCCGACATGAGTCTAGCTTACCTTGTAGAATGCAAAGATTACGCCTTATCCAAAAAACAACAAGTTTTGGCTGTCCGGGAGCTAAACCGCAATTACACACATGCATTAGAGCTCTTAATAAAACAGCATCTATGTCCTCAGAAAATACTGAAGGTTCTCGTCGCCAGAGGATTTGCTTACCAATCTAGAGGTATATTGCAGTATACCCCAAAAACTTTTATTGAGCATATTTCCTCGTGAGAAGCAAGGTGAAACTCAAGAATCAGTTTTCCTTGTAATGAATCTGATGTTTGCTAAAAATAGGGCTTAAACAGTCAAAGCGCTTCTTAAGCCTTTGGTTTGACTATCTTCGCCAGAGAAAATTGTTTAGATTTGGCGCAAACATTTTGAAAATTAAGCATAAAATAGCGATGCATCCACAAGTTTACTATTTTGCGCTAGGGCAAGGCGTTCAGAAGTCATAGCGTGGACAATCCGAATTTAGTCACTTTAAAGCTTGAAAAAGCTTAAAATGTAAGAGAAGCCCAAAAGCCGTGATAAATACCTACATATCGTTAAATGGTAGGAGTGATCAAAACCCCATTAGCCATTACGATTCTCTTTACTTCTAAGGGTAGTTTATACATGTTCATCGATTTCCTAAAGAAAGACGCTTTCAATCAAACGAAAATCCCAATAAAAGGTGAAGACAAAATGCAGAGATATGTTTTGCAGGAAGACATCAAAGAGTATATAATTTAAAAGAAATAAAAAGAAGCAACTTGTATGTTATTTCTCCGATTTTCTTACCTGTAAAATATCTTACTGCCTTGCGCTCTAAAGACGTGTGGAAGAATTAAAAGAGCGCGAAATTACAAAGTTCAATAAACACCATTACATTAAAAAACTACGTTCAACCAAATTTTGTTAAGAAAATTTAAGGGCTATGGACAAAGGAGACGTCAAACTAAAAGTTTGTGCAGTATTCTTCACCCTTTTCTGCCATTTTAGCCATTTCTTCTTCCCTAAGCTTTCTTTTGAAAACCTTCATTACGTGGGTTAGGGGTAAATCCTTCCTAAATTCGACGGATTTTGGCACGGCGTAGGATGGAAGTCTATCTTTGCAGTAATTAATTATTTCTTCGGTTGCAACTTTACCTTCATATTCGGGTTTCAATGTTATGAAAGCCTTAACTCTTTCGCTTCCAGGTCGTTCAGGGTCAGGAACGCCTATGACTGCTGCAAGTGCGACGGCTTGATGTTCATGTAAAATATCCTCTACAATCCTTGAATAAACTTTTATTCCAGACACGTTAATCATGTCTTTTATACGGTCAACTATGTAGAAGTATCCGTCTTCGTCCATTTTTGCAACGTCGCCGGTCGCAAGCCAGCCATCTTTTAAACCGCTGCCAGGATTAGGCCAGTAGCCCTTCATAATTTGTGGGCCTCGGATGTAGAGTTCGCCAGTTTCGCCTATAGGGACCTCTTCTTCTGTATCGGGATCCACGATTTTGGCCTCCGTATCTGGAACCGGTACCCCAATTGATCTTTTTACCTTAGTCATAAACCCGGTGACTTTTGAAAATGCTGATAGATTTAGGTGGGTGGTTGGACTTGCCTCTGTTAAGCCATAACCTTCACCCACAGGCACACCAATTTTTTTCTCTATTTTTTCAGCAACTTCAGGCGGGAGCGGTGCTGCGCCAGAATACAAAAAGATCGGCATTCTTGGCAATTCTTTGTCAAGTAATAACATAAAGTGTGTGGGAACGCCAACAACCATAAAGGGCCGATATTTTTTGATTAATTCAACCATTTTGTCGATGTCTCTAGGATCAGTTAATATTGTGCGGAGTGCCCAAGCAATACTTGCGTGCAAAATTCCATGCCCAAATTGATGGAAAAGTGGAACACAAATCAGAATTGACGATTTGCCTTTTAACGCTACTTCTAGAGGTTTCATCATCCATAAAACTTGAAGCGCATTAGTGGTGAGATTGTAATGCGTTAACATAACTCCTTTAGGTACTCCGGTTGTTCCCCCTGTAAACGGTAACAGCGCTAGATCCTCTGCGGGGCTTATTTCGGTTTGGGGAGGGTTGGACTCATAATTTTCAAGCAGCTCCTCCAAATAGTAGGCCCCATTTACTTCCTTTATATCAGGCGTAGAATAATCAGGGTACACTGGCACGTGTGTAAATATTATATTTTTAATTTTTGTCTTGGTTTTTATCATGTTGACAAGTTCAAGGCGTTTATATGAGCATATTACTGTATGGGCTTCTGATTCCCCTATTTCATATAATAAATCTGAAGTTTTATGGGCCACACTTATGGGGACGTGGGCTGCTCCTAGTTTCATTATCGCATAATCGCTTACTATGAATTGTGGGCTGTTTGGAAGGATTGTCGCGACTTTGTCGCCTTTTTTCACGCCTAAATCTGCAAGCGCTGTAGCCAGTTTATCGACTTTAAGTTTTAACTCGGCGTAAGTCATTTGTTTATCGAGGTAAATGCATGCTGTTTGATGTGGAAATCTAGCCGCCGAATCTTCTAAAAACTTGTACACCGGTATTTTGGGGTACGGCTCTAGGGTTTTCGGTAATTTATAAGGTCCGATGAAATAGCTTTTTAGCCAAGGCCTGTCTGCATAAGCCATTTTACTGGTCAATATTTATCACAAGACTACGTGGTTATTAAATTTCTTTGATAATCCATTCTAATCCGAGTTCTTTAAGTTTCTCTGGTTTAGGCCGGCCGTTCTCATCCCATCCTCTATACTTGTAATAGGCATCTAAGAGCGGTTCAAGGTTCACCACTTGTCCTTTTGCTGGGCCTTCAGGCAATGGCTCTTCTAGTAACCGTTTCGGAAGTGTGTCATCCGCTCTTGTCAAGCCTTCTCTCACGTTAAAAGCTCTTTCCAAGTTGTAAATTCTCTCACCTGTTTTCCTGAAATCCGCTGCGGTGAATTCCCAGCCGGTGAGACTTGAAATTAATGCTGCCCAGTCCTCCGCCGTCAAAACCATTCCCATGAATTTGCAGGCTCCAATGGCATCAAAAACTGCCAACGCATCTTCCATATCTTTAACCACCTTGGCGGTTTCAGGTATTTCTTGGAGTATATCTCCTACATCGCTTTGTTCAACAATAAGATATGGTGTTGAGAGGAAGGTTGGTCCTTCCACATAAGCCGTGATGTGGCAACCTCCACGATTTGCCGTTGCATAAGCTAGTCCTGTTAGCTTAGCAGCTCTCGGGTCATAGGCTGGCAATTCCAACCCCTTAACGTGCATTGCAAATCTTTCAGACCCTTTGTTCAATTTTTCAGAGACAGCTTTTGTCCCTTCAGCTAATAGGTTTCCGATTCCATCCCTCTTAGCTATTTTTTGCACAAGCTCTATCATGACATTTGGGTCGCCAAATTTAATCTCCAATCCACCCGTATCCTTTTTTGTCAGTATTCCCTTTTCATAACACTCCATAGCAAAAGCTATTGTGCTTCCAGCGGATATTACATCAAGGCCATATTCGTTGCATAGGAAATGTGCATATGTGATCGCTTCTAAATCATCAATTTCGCACATCCCTCCAAAAGATCCGAGAGACTCATACTCTGGCCCTTCACCACTCCCAGCATATGGAGCAGTTTTATTTTCACTCAATCTTCCACAGGCAATGGGGCAAGCAAAGCAAGCTTTCCTCTCCGTCAGTATCTTCTCTACGATTGCTGTCCCGCTTATGTTGTCAGCGCCTCGAAAAACTCCAGTCTGCCAATTTCTCGTCGGGAATCCACCTCGGACATTTACCAAATCTAAAACAGCAGCTGTCCCATAAACTTCAAGCGACATTTTTAGTAAACTTTCATTTACCCAGTCATACCTCTTTTTGGTCTCTTCCCTGAAAGCTTCTTCATTTGCAACCCTGACTTTCATGGTTCCTTTCGAGGCGATGGCCTTTAACCGTTTGGAGCCCATAACAGCACCCATCCCGCATCTTCCAGCCGCTCGCCCCCAGTTAGGCTTTTCCGCATCATTTATGATAGCTGCATATTTTACCATGTTTTCTCCAGCAATTCCTATACAAGCTACTTTGAAATCTTCTCCAAGCTCCTTTTTTATTAGCCTCGTAGTTTCTGATGTACTCTTGCCCCAAAGATGCTTTGCGTCTTTAAGTTCCGCCCTTCCATCATCCGTCACAAGGTATACGGGACTCGGCGAAACTCCCTCGAATATTACGCCATCAAAACCTGATCGTTTAAAAGCAGTGCCCCAAAAACCAGCCGCGTTAGCCTGTCCCCATAAACCAGTAAGAGGCGATTTTGAAACAACTGTGTATCTACCAGTACTTGGAGACGGGGTCCCTGTTAAAGGCCCAGTCATGAAAATCAGCTTATTGGCCGGGCCTAAAGGATCCACTCCTTTTCCAACCTCGTCAAAGAGATATTTGGTTGCTAACCCGCTACCGCCCAAAAACATTTTAAGCGTATTTTCGTCCGGGAACTCTTCTGTTATTTTCCCCGTAGACAAATTTACCCTGAGAATTTTCCCCATATAACCGCAGAGCATAGAACCACCACCATAAAGTTTAGAGCGAAATAGATTTAATTCTTACCCCATAATATTTTAGCTATTTCTACCATAGGTCTTGGGGCAGCGACTTTGCAAAAATTTTTAACTATATTAGACGGGTTTTAAACTTCGCGGGGTTGGGTTGTATGACTGGGAATAAAACGAGTTTGTTTTCTAGGGTCGACCAAATTGGGGTCGTTGTTAGGGATGTTGAGAAAGCCGCGAGAATGTATGAAAAGGTATTGAAGCAGGAGCCATTACCGCCTATAGAATTTAAAACAAATAATGTGAAACTAAGGATAGTGTTCTTCCAGCTGGGCGAAGTACAGCTAGAACTAATCCAAGTCCTAGAAGGTGAAAACATTCATACAAAATTTCTAAAAGAGAAGGGTGAGGGCCTTCACCATCTTGGTTTCTTTGTTAAGAATTTAGAGGAAGAGTTAACTGTTTTAGAGAAGAGCGGCATAAAAGTTCTGTGGAGAGGTGAAGCTCTTGGAGTTGCAAAATTCGCTTACCTTGATACTGAAAAATTTTTGGGCGTAAACCTTGAATTAATTCAGTTTGGTTAAGATTGTTGGATTGGTATAAGATGCGGGCTTTAGCTTCCGGATGCGGCGAAATGGGAAATGTGGCTATAAAAGACTTGGTTGGGTATGGCGAATTTGACGAAGTTATCATCGGCGATCTAGATGTGAAAAAAGCTGAAAAATCGTTAAAGAGTTAAGTGTTGATAAAATAGTAGTTTCCACAAAGCATGTTGATGTTAATGATTCAAAGAGACTTATTGACTTGATGAGCGGGGTTGATGTTGTGATGAGCCGCGTGGAGGCCATTTTACAAGTTTGCGTTACCGATTGTAAAGGCTGCCATAAAGGCGAAAGTGAAATTTGTTGACATATGTGACGATTATGAGATAACAACTAAGGTCTTAGACCTTGACAACGACGCAAAGGATGCGGGTATAACCGTTATTAGCGGTTTAGGGGTTTCTCCTAGTGCGACTAACATTTTAGGCTAATCAGCCGTTGAAATGTTCGAACGCAAACAACGACTCTTCAAATAATCGGTGAAAATTATAAGGTAGAAAGCGTCACTATTATAGGGTCTTTATGGCTCGTTTAACAGGCGGAGAAGTTTTGAAACGCTGCCTCGTACAAGAGGGCGTTCGTTACGTATTCGGCGTTCCAGGAGATCAGCTTTACCCGTTGTTGGACGCTATTTACAAAGACAAGCGTATCGATTTTATAACCATGCGCCATGAAGCTGCGGCTGCTCATGCCGCTGACGCTTGGGCTCGAGCGACCGGGCAACCTGGAGTATGCCTCGGCACGGTTGGTCCTGGAGCTGCAAACCTTATTGGTGGGGTTTATCCGGCGTTTTCAGACGGTATACCAATAGTTGTCATTACCGCCCAGAATCAGACTTGGCGTTCTTATCCAGATCAAGGAGCCCAACAGGGTTTAGATCAGCTTATGCTTTTTAAGGCTGTTACTAAGTGGAACGCTGTAGTTTCCAGTTGGAAACGTATTCCAGAACTCACCCAATGGGCATTCAGGATGGCTACTTCTGGGAGACCGGGACCTGTTCAATTGGATTTTCCATCCGATGTTTTATTCCAGACTGGTGAGGAAACGGATATTGAAATTTTGCCCCCGCAAAATTATAGGGCTTCCGTGGGAACTGTTGGGGACCCGGCGATCATTGAAAAAGCTGCAAAAATGCTTGCTGATGCTAAGATGCCTCTCATTCACGCCGGGGGTGGCGTTCTTAGGTCAAATGCCTCGAAGGAGCTCATTGTTTTGGCTGAATATCTTCAAGCTCCAGTTACCACATCTCTTAGCACTAGGGGCGCAATTCCAGAGGATCACCCGTTATGTCTTATTCCAGCGGCCCCTGGAAATGGGGCTATTGTAGCTCAAGCAGAGGCTGACGTGGTTCTACTGGTTGGCTGCAGGCTTGGAGCCTTAGACATGTGGGGTAAGCCGCCCGCTTGGGGTGAACCACCAAGGCAAAAAATCATTCAAATCGATATTTCAGCGGACATGATAGGTTTAAACCGACCTGTGAATTTGAGTATAGTTGGTGACGCAAAACCAACGCTTAAGGCATTATTAGAGGCCATAAAGCGATATACTCCTCCGAGGAAGGAGAATCCGCTCCTTCAAGATTATAAACGTTTAGAAAAAATGTGGCTTGATAATTTTGAAGAGCTGTCTAGATTGGACACTGTGCCAATTCATCCGCTACGCGTTGTTAGAGAAGTTAGGGAGTTTTTTCCGAGGGATGCCATTACTGTTGTTGATGGTGGAAACACTGCTGTCTGGTGTTTTTACCTTAATAGAGTTTATGAATCGAACACTTTCATTAGCTGTGTAAGCGGCGATTCTGGACATCTGGGTGCAGGCATACCATATGCTATTGCGGCTAAACTCGCCTATCCGTCAAGGCAAGTTTACTGTATTACTGGTGACGGAGCCTTCGGCTTAAACATTCAAGATCTCGAGACTGCCAGTCGTCTTAAACTGCCGATTGTGTTCGTTGTTTTGAATGATTGCGCTTGGGGAATGATTAGAACTGGCCAAACGTTGTATTATTCAAAGAGATACATCGGCGTCGAATTATCAGATATACGTTATGACGAAATTGCAAGAGGGATGAACTGTTACGGTGAAAGAATCGTCGAGCCTGAACAGATAAGGCCAGCGTTGGAAAGGGCCGTTCTATCTGGAAAGCCAGCTGTTTTGGACGTAAAGGTTGATAGGGAGGCCATACCACCAGACTTTGTTGTTCTAGCTTCAATATGGCTTGAGGGATGCGAACTTCCAGAGGAAGAGAAAGCGGTTAAAGAAGTAGTTCCGCAGATTGCATAATTATCGGCTTTACGGATTTTTTCTTTTTCAGCTTAAAGAAATGGGGAAGGCGGAAGGCTTTTAAACGCTTCAAAAGTCTATGGTTTTTCCTTCATAAGCGTAAATGAAAAGCTTTCTATAATCTTCGGCTGTTGGAACTCTCGGGCTTGATATTGTTCCTGTGGATGCTATAGCCCTTTCAACAAGGTCTTCCAAATTACTTTGTAAATTCTCCCAATCTATTCCTAATTCTTTAATTGAGATCGGTTCGTTGACTTCTTTGAAAAGGTTCTTTAGTGCTTGCATGAATTTTTCTAGGGCTTCTTCATCCGTCTCCGCTTTAATTCCTATGGCATTTGCGAGGGGTCTAAACCTATCCATTGCTGCTTTAGCCATGTATTCCATCGCGCATATTAATACGGCGGCAACGCTTCTGCCATGTGGAATCTTGAACAGAGCGCCTAGTGCGTGGCCCATGGCGTGGGCTACACATATTTGTGAGTTGCTGAAGGCCAGTCCAGCCATTGTTGCTGCATAATGCATTTTCTCTTTTGCTTCTTTATCTTGGTTGTTTTTGTAGGATCTTGGAAGATATTTGAGTATGGTTTGTATTGCGCTTATGGCTAGGCTGTCTGAAAAGTTGTTTCGCCATTGTGAAATGTAGGCTTCTAAACCATTAATTAACGCGTCCATCCCAGTGTCAGCCACGAGGCTTTTCGGCATCGACAAGGGGAGTTGAGGGTCAAGTATTACTATGTCAGCTACTAATTCTCTCGAGGCAAGCTCCATTTTTCTTCTCTCAGCTTTATTGGTGATAACAACAGCCCATGTAGCTTCTGAACCTGTCCCGCTTGTCGTTGGAATTGTTATCAGCCTCGCTTTCTTTCTTAAACCAAGGGTTAACAGCGGGCTTATTTCCTCAACCTGGATGTCCGGCCTTTCATAGAGAACCCATGAGGCCTTCGCTACGTCGATGCAGCTCCCCCCGCCTAAACCGACAATCCAATCCGGATTAAATTGCTTGGCGTGCCCAGCACAGTTAACAACGGTTTCTTTAGAGGGCTCCGGCTCAACTTCATCGAAAATCTCTACGCCGAACTTTGCTTCCTTTAGATAATTTGCAACTTTTTCAACAATGCCCAAACTTTTAATTACTTTGTCCGTTATTATGAGTGCTCTTCTTCCTTCAATAGTCTTCAAATGTTCTAGGGCATCTTCTCCAAACACTATCGATTTTGGCGAAGTGAACTCCCACATGAAATCTTAGCCTCTAAATGAACTCGGAGGGAATCTTGCTCGCGGTTTTCACGAGCTCTGAAGCTGCCTTTGTATAGCGCATAACTTTTGCCATATTTCCTGAAAGCTTAAACTTCCGCATGAGCAAGCTCTGAATTGGGTCAAGTTGACCCATTATCAGCTTCTTCCAGTTTGAATATGGCCCTTCATAAACAAAAGCGGCTTTTTTAGCCTCCCTGTTTGGTACCATGTAGGCGTCTCGGCATTTACCATGCCAAAGATCCACATAAAAAACCATTTCCCTATCTAAGCCCTCGTCAGGCGTTACAATAAAAAGAAAGTCGCCTTCCCAGTCTTTTGCGGCTTCCTCGTAAGCTTTGTTTTTATTAAGCTCTTCTTTAAAAGCCTTAATCCACTCTTCGCTTGGAAACTTAAACTTTTCCATACAAACCACAAACAAATTTTCTAATGCAGCAAATATAAGAATTGCGCGCCTCTGCACATATAGCTGCTTACTTCATTCTGGTCATAAGATGTCCATTTTTGTTTCGACCAGATCTATTTTGATGTCTTTTTTGATTTCGCCAAGAAGCTTTTCAATACTTATCACGCCTGCTTCTGGTGGATAAACTCCTCCATCAGCTTTTTTAGCTTTTGTAAGCTCCAAGGCAGCAAGCGCTGCTGGCAGGGCTGTGGCTTTAGAAGCATCTTTACAAGCTATACCGTATTTAATAATATGCTCCTTGCCATCTTTAACGCCTTTAACAACTACTGCTAAACCTACTCCTGTTAGCGCGAAATCGCCTAAGCGTTCATAAAGAGGAGCAATTGACTTTTCCGCTTCTTCAGGCGGCGTTATTTCAGAAAGTGCTAAAGTAATGGCTACCGCGATGTCTCTTGCTTTAAATATATGTCCACCTATCCTGACTTCTTTATGGCTTGTAAGCCCTAACGTTGAGAAAACTTTTGCTACATCGTTTAAGTCTGAGGGCCAAACTCCCCCTTTATTGCATACATTTTTAACTTTGATGTAGCGGGGTATTGTGATTGGTTCCGGATGGCCTGCGTTAGCAACTTCCCATATTCCTATTGGTTTCGGGAATTCGAAGTGCTCTGGCTCTGAAAGCGCCTTAACCCTAACCCACTCTCCATTCTTATATGTTGGAATCATCCCAGTTATTGCGTGAAAATAATGGTCTACAATAGCTGGGCCCATTGTTGGGTCTAAGGCTGTCCAAACCCAATAAGTTCCAATTTCATAAACTTCTTCAAGCTTTTGTGCGCCATAATGGGCTAAAAGGTTTGTTATTCCAGGGGTGGCCCCCATTCCTATGATGGCTGTAACTTTCCGTTTCTGCGCTTCTTCGTGAAGTCTTAAGGCCTCTTCTGTGGCATCATAATCGTCATTTATATCCACGAAATTGACTCCGGCTCTTAAAGCCGCCTTTAAAACGGATACACCAAACTTATGAAAGGGGCCTAATGCGCTAACAGCCACGTCGAAACCTTTTAGGGAATTAACCAATAAATCCTCGGCCGTTGCATCAACCTGTAAAACTTTCACGTTCCCGCCGACCATTTCCGCTGTGTCTTTAGCTTTTTCGATATTTTTATCGGCGATCGTTATCTCTAAATTTGGATTAAGGTTGCAAAGCTCAGAAACTATTACAGAGCCTATATGGCCGGCTCCTCCGAGAACAATTATTTTTGTTGGCATGAGAAATAGTTTAAGCGAAACAGTTATAAATATTCCGTGCTAGTGCAATTCCTGAAAGAGTACATGCAGCGTTTCCGTTTCAGTTATACACCTCTCCTGAACATCTCTATCACAACGTAGTTCGCAAGGAGTTCTGCCATCTCAGGCGGAATCGAGGCTAATAGCTGAAAAATTGAACCCATCTCCTTTGGAAATCCCTTCTCAAGCCCAAGCGCCTGAAGAATTTTTTCTCCTTGAGCCTCGAGGATTTTTTCTGCTTCAACGAAGAGCTTTGAAAGGGTTGCAATATCCATCTCTCCTGGTGAGAGCATGCTTAAAGCGACACTGAAAATTTCAAGCATGTTCTCAACTTCGCTTTCTGGGAGTTCTTTCAAGGTTTCAGTGCACTCTTTTAAATCTGCGATCATGAGATCCGCAAGCTCTTCATGAATCGGATTAATTGTCAAATGAAGGCTTGGCGGTATATTCATGTTCACGATCCCCTTCTGAGGAAGTAAAAACCATCCCTTCTTTGTCATTTCATCCGAGACTTTGAAAATGTTTGTTTTAGATGTGAAGGCAGCGATCACAGAAGGTTCACCCATGACGCTGTAACCTGCCTCTCTGAACCCCTTTACTATCTTATTTTTCGCTGAAACTATTTTTCTTGCAAGATCTAGGTAGCCATCCTCGCCGAGGAAGTGCATCGTAGCCCATGCTGCAGCTAAAAGAGCCTCGGAGCGAGAAGACAAAACTGCAGGGTTTACAATCGGATAACCCGGCCATTTCAAATTGGAGAATTGAGAGAACATTTTATGGAACTTCTTTCTGAAAAGCACAACTGAAGCGCCTATGGGAGTATAAGCGTATTTATGCGGATCCATTGAAATTGAAGAAACCCCCTCAATCTCAAAGTTGAAGTCTGGAATTTTTTCGCCGAGCCTCTTCATGTACGGAAGCACAAATCCACCAACACATGCGTCAACGTGAAGCCATATGCCCTTATCAACTGCAATTTCCGCAAGATCTTTTATGGGATCTATGGTGCCGAAAGGCCAGTTAGGAGCCGAGCCGACAATCATTGCAGTATCATCTGTTACTGCTTCACTGATTGCCTTAGGATCCGCAGTAAAAGTTTCTTCATTTATTCTGACTCTTTTAACCCTCAATCCCATATATTCAGCTGCTTTATCGTAGCAGGGATGCCCCGTGACCGGCATAACTATTTCGGGAATCGTGATCAAACCCCTTTTAAGTAAGAAACTGTCTCTTGCTGATTTCACTGCAAGGAAAACGCTTTCAGTTCCACCGAAGGTAAAGGTTCCCACAACCTGTTCATCGCCGTTCACCAAGGATGCTGCGTAGTCAATTATGTCTTTCTCCATCCTTATCATGCTTGGAAACTCGGTGAAGTCGAGCATGTTTTTAAATGCAAACATCTTAAATGCTTCAAACGCAACCGTACGTAACTGTTCAATTCCGGGCTCAAATGCAATTGTAAAAAGCCTTCCACTATAAGGATCGAGATCATCTACGGCATAGTCTCTCAGCCTTCGAAGAATTTCTTCCATGCTCAAACCTTTCTTAGGAAAAATTCCATTCATAGATAAACTCCCCCTTTCATATGAATGAACCTAAAATATATAAAAATTTGCGCGCCATTGGATTCTGATATAAAACAGTCTAAGAGAAAATTATGAAGAACTTTATGTACTTTTAATTTTTTATAAGGCCTTTTATGAAAATTTTACTTTATATGATGCAAGGTAGCAGCTCCACCTTCGTTCAACCATCCTGACCTTCGAGGTTTTTCCAAGGCTGCCTTTATAACTAACTAACTTTTGCTGCGTCGCAATTATTTTGCAGTGGGTTCTGCAAAAGAATACGATATCACTGTAGAGCGATCATAACAAATTATTTCGTGCGGTCGATAATTAAGTCGCGTTTAGTTAAAAGTGCCTGATATGATATTCGCCGACTTTTTTAAACGGCAAACTGTTGAGACATGTATCATTGTCATTACGACCATTCCGTTTTATACTCTGGGGCTGAATTAAAACGCGTTCGCTAGAAAGACAAACTGGAATTCCCCCGTAAACGCTTGTGAAAATTTAGACTATACTCTCCAGAAATATGACTTAAATCGTAATATAAACCAAATGTGGCGATTTCTCCCGCAAATCCCCTCTTTTTCTATTTTCGTTTTGTTAGGTGTTTCTCGTGTTTTTTGAGTTTGATTCTGAAGTTTTAGAGTTTCTTTCTGTCTTGAAGCTTGGGACGCGTAATGTTTATGGTTGTGGTTTGGAGGCTTTTCAAGAGTTTTACTCATGCCAAGGTTCTATAAAGGATTTCTTGGATCGTGTAGAAGAGGATAGGCTTTTGCCAAGAATCCAGAGGAAGCGTGTAGACCGCGTGACGCTTAACAACTTTGTGGCTTGGCTTCAGAACAGCTATTCGCCGAAGACTGTGAGGAGTTATGTTGGTGCTGTTCAAAGCTTAACCAAATACTATGACATTCCAATAAGCCTACGTTACGTGCGACTGCCTCCAGCCCAGCCAGTTAATAAGAAGCATCCATGACAATTGAGGAAGTGGGCAAGTTTGTAGGTACGATGGAAAAATCAGTTTATAAGAGCATTGCAGCCTCAATTGTTCAAAGCGGTCTAAGCCTCTCAGATCTTTTAGCCTTAAAATACTGCGACATAAAAGAAGAGTTTGAAAAGGGCATAACGCCTATATGCCTTAACCTAACAAGGAAGAAAACTGGCATAACTTTTATAACGTTCTTGGGCACCTGGTCCGTGGAGCTGCTTAAGAATTATTTGGCTGATCAGAAATTGAATGATGAGACACCAGTTTATGACGTATCCTCGAGGGTTGTGCACGCCTACTTTCGCAAAATCGCTCAAAAATTTGCTAACAATTTTAAAGGCAGAAATCCATATAGCCCCCATTCGCTTAGGGCGGCTTTTCGCACATTTCTAAGCGATCGTAAGCTTGATCCGCTATACATAGAGTTTTGGATGGGCCATAAAACACCGGAACAGCAAAGCGCCTACATAATCAAAAGCAGAGAAAGCTGGCGCCAAACATACAAAGAGCAAGCAGAACCATGGCTAACACCACCACAATACATAAACAGCATTTAGCTGCAATTAAAGGAAGAAACATACGCTAAAGGCTACAGAATGTGGTTGTGAGAAGAATGAATTAAAAGTTTTATGGGTTATATATTTGTAATACTGAAAAAATTTAAAGGCTTTGGATAATTTATTTTTAGTTACTGTATAAGGCTTTACCGTTCTTAGTTAGGTGTTAACAGTTGAGTTTCCAAGAGCTAGAGCTGAAATCAGATTATGATTCTGAAGATGATGACATTTTAAATGATTTTTACATTCCAGTTCTAGCGAGGTCCAAACGATATTGTAGACTGGCTGGTTTTTTCTCATCTAGTACTTTCGCAGTTGCAGCGAAGGGAATTGCGCCGTTTATACAAAATGGTGGCACTATGAAATTAATTGTAGGAGCTACATTACAGAAATCCGATGTAGAAGCTATAAAGCTTGGACATGAAAATCCAGAAAAAATACTCTCCGAAATTATGTTAACGCAACTTGAGGATATTTATGAAGAATTAATTAGAGATCATGTTAGGGCGTTGGCATGGCTTGTTGCTAGAAATCAGCTTGAGATTAAAGTTGCAATAGTAGTTGATGAGGCTGGTTATCCATTGGACCAAGATGCTGCCATGAAGACAGGGATATTTCATCAAAAAGTTGGTATTCTTGAAGATAGTGAGGGAAATGTCATATCTTTTAGTGGTTCGATAAATGAGTCAGCAACGTCTTGGGAAAGTAATATTGAAGAGTTTAAAGTTTTTAGAAGCTGGATAGATGGAGAGAAAGATCATTTAATTGCTGATAAGTTAAAGTTTGAGAAATATTGGTTTGGTAAAACCAGTAGAGTAAAGATAATGGATGTCCCATCAGCCGTTCGTGAATGTCTTATTCGGATAGCTCCTAATGATATAAGTGAACTCAAATTAGAAAGGTTTTATCGAAAACCCCTGCTCAGAGATTATCAAGCTAAAGCAATTTCATTATGGATGGAAAATGGGAATAAAGGAATTTTTGAAATGGCTACAGGTACCGGGAAAACGTATGCCGCCATAGGATGCATCATGGAGCTTCTTAAGGATGAAAAAAAGCTCTTTGTTGTGATAGCATGCCCGTTTACACACTTAATTAAGCAATGGAAAGATAATTTAGTGAAGTTTGGTTTATCTGGGTATGAAGTTTTTGGTGCTTTTGTTGGTTGGGAAGATAGACTGGCAAATGTTGTTTTCGATTTCAACAGCGGATTACATGACAATGTTATAGTAGTAACAACACACGATACTTTTGCCAATGACAAATTTATTAAAATTGTTGAAAAAGTGAAGAGTAAATGTCTCCTTATCGTAGATGAAGTACATGGTATAGGGTCCCCTGAGAGACGGAAAGGTCTACTTGACAAGTATCAGTTTAGGCTTGGATTAAGCGCAACTCCGATTAGATGGTTTGATGAGGAAGGCACATCGCTTATTTTTAACTTCTTTAACAAAGTAGTGTTTGACTTTCCCCTTCAACAAGCAATTGAAAAGGGTTTTCTGTGTAGATATGAGTATCGTCCGTTTCTCGTCGAACTTACCGCTGATGAATTGGAGGAATATAGAAAACTAACTAAAAAAATATCCGCTGAATATGTTAGAGCTAAAACTGATAAAGAGAAAAATGAGCTTTTCAAATTATACTGTATACTTAGACATCGAGTTATTGTAAATGCTTCGATGAAATATACAGTCCTTAATGAAATACTTGACGAGTTAAAAGATATTAAACATTGTCTTATCTACTGCTCTCCTCAACAAATAGATATGGTACAAGAAATTCTCAACAAAAGGGGGATAATCCAACACAAGTTTACCGCTGAAGAGGATGTTAAGGAAAGAAAGATATTGCTTGATTCTTTTGCTCAAGGAGTTTACAGGATTCTAGTGGCGATGAAGTGTTTAGATGAAGGGGTGGATGTGCCTTCGACGAGAATAGCGGTCATGATGGCGAGTTCTACGAACCCTAGAGAGTTTATTCAAAGACGTGGTAGAATATTAAGACCTTTCAGAGGTAAAGAAAAAGCAATAATATACGATATAATTGTGGTTCCTGACTTATCAGGACGGATTGACCCTGTGCTTTTTGATCTTGAGGCAAAAATTTTGCAAAGTGAGATAAGGAGGTATGTAGAATTCGCTAATTCTGCCATAAATTGTGGAGAGGCTTATCTCAAAATATTAGACCTTGCTTCCAAATATCATATTAAATTGGAGGATCATTATGGCGACTCCCAGATTACGAATTAGTAAGAAAATTCTTGAGGAAATAGATGCACAAATCGAAGATGAAATTGTTAGAGAACTTGCTAAAAACTTTTTACAGTTTGAACTCGAGAATTGGAGAATTGAAAAGCTTCATTTTAAAGATTTTTTCACTAATCAGCTTAGCATATATTGTAGAAGAAGGATGCAAAAGCCATGAAAATCCAATGCATAGAACTTGAGAATTATCGCCAATACCGTGGAAAGGTTACGGTCGAGTTATCTTGTGATTCTGGTAGAAATATTACTGTTATTCAGGGTGTGAATGGTTCTGGTAAGACGAACATGTTGAATGCTGTTAATTGGTGTCTTTACGGCCGAGAAGAGCATCTTAGCAAATATGATACAAAAAAGCAGCCAATTATTAATGATGCAGAATTACGTGAATTACCAGCTGGGCAGAGGATCAGCGCGCGAGTAACCCTAAAAATGATAGACGAAAAAGATAATGATCGCTTCTATCAATTTGAACGAAGTATAGGAGCTAAAAAGGATATTAGTGACAGGATAATTTTTGATAGAGATTCTGAATTTCACGCTTTCATGCAAATAGGAAGGGACATTCAAGAAATACGGGAAACTGAAATGTTAATAAACAGAATTTTGCCTCACGGTGTTAAAAGTTTCTTTTTCTTCGACGGCGAGCGTTTAGACGAATTTTTTAAAGAAGAAAAGTCAGAAAAAGTTCGTGAGGCTATTTTTGATGTATCCCAATTGTATCTGTTGGATCGCACAATAGAACATCTCGAAAAAACCGTTTCTTCAATACGAGGAGAAGTAAAAGGAGAAAGCCCAAGAGTAGATGAAATACAGGAGAAAATTAGAGCAATTGAGGGCGGTTTAGAAAGTAGCCGACAGGAGAAAAAGGAGAAGGAAGAGAAGCTTCGCAATATTAGAAGCAACATTACAGAGATAGAGAACAAACTTAAAGATTGTAGCGAATCTGTTGTTAGAGCGTTGCAGCGTCAAAGAGAGAGTCTGGAAGGTCGTTTAGAGATAATTGAAAAGAACATTGGAAAGATCAAAGAACAGATCACTGATAACATTTTAGAAATTGGTCCCCTAATTTACTGTCTTCCGGCTGTGAATGATGCTATTATTCAAATCGATCAAAAGGCCGAAAAGGGTGAAATTCCTCCAAATATAAGGCATACATTTGTAAAGGAACTACTAGAGAGAGGAAAATGTATCTGTGGCACTAATACTAAGGTTAACAGCGAAGCAAGGTATAGACTTGAGGAGTTGCTGAAAAAAGCTAGAATATCTGAGATTTACGAGGAAATAATCGAACTTAAATACGTTCTGAAGCCTATAAAAGACCGTGTTGTGAAGTTTTCGGAAGAACAAAATGCTTTAAGGAAAAGTATCTCGTCTTTAGAAGAAGAAAAAACCAAAATTAAAAGCGAGTTGCAAGAAGTAAGTACAAGATTGAAGGGAATAAATGTTGAAGAGATTACAAATTTAGAGATTACCCGAAACCAGCTTAGGCGAGAGGAAGAGGGACTAATAAGAGATATCGGAGTGCTTGATCAAAGGATTGCAAACGCTCGGATGATGTTGGATAAGCTTCAGAAAGAGTTGAATGATGAACTTAGAAAGTCTAAGAAGTTTATGGAAATTAATGAAAAACTGAATTTAGCGACTCAAACACTTAATGCATTAGGAGCAATTAGGCAAAAACTAATTGATGATATTCGAAACACTATTCAGAATAAAACACGAGAGTATTTCTTACGGTTAATTTGGAAAAAAGAAACATATGACACTGTACTTATCGGCGAAGACTATGGCATTTCTGTTATCAATAAGCTTGGATCAGAATGTTTAGGGACTCTGTCGGCTGGCGAAAGACAGATTCTGGCTCTTTCTTTCTTAGCTGCTCTTCGGGAAGTTTCAGGATTTGACGCTCCTATAATAATTGATACACCGCTTGGTCGCATATCTAAGGAGCATAAAGAAAGCATCGCTGAATTGTTACCAGAATTTTTGAAGGATGCTCAAGTTACTTTGTTCATGACTGATGAAGAATATACTTCTCGCGTGAGACAATTAATTTTGCGAAAGGTTGGAAGAGAATACGAACTTTGTTATGATGAAAGTAGATCTCAAACGAGGGTGGAGCAATATGGCAAGTGAAAAATATTTTCCAAGAGATTTGGCTCTTGATGCTAAAAATCACGAGAAGTTTAAGGAGTTAGTAGAAAGTGATTTGGCACGGGCACTTTCGCCGTTTTACAAGAAAACTATGAAGGATGTGTTTATGTATGCTCTTGGTATAGGATTCTTCGATCATAAGAGGTTAAAGTTGCAAAAGAAAGTTGGAACAATACCATTAAGAACTTTGAGCCCTAGCGATATTGCGCTGATAAAAGCAATAGCAGTGGTTGAAAAGGGGAGCCTAGATGTACTTCACGGTGAAAATATTAAAGAAGTTTTTGAAATTGCTGAGGAGTATGCTAACGGGGGAATAACTACCCTCTATAACATGATTTTTGGGGATGAGGCAGGAGATGTCGATAAGAGAATGGAACAACATCTTAGGGAAATCCTAGAAACTCAAGTAGTAGAGTCAACTAGCAAACCTAGCGTTAAGTCTTACAGCGAAATTCTAAAAGATTTTGAAAATGAACTAAGATCATTTATTCAAAGTAAATTGGAAGAGGAAATTGGCAAGAATTGGTGGAAGCAAGCCATACCGCCGGATGTTCAACAAAGATGTGAAGAAAGGAGGGAGAATCGAGAAAAACTTCCATGGATGGGTGATGAAGAGTACACGCTTATTTGCTATGCTGATTTCAATGACTATTTTAAGATAATAACACGCCGAGATAATTGGAAGAAAATTTTCAGTAGATACTTCATTGATGAAGCTTGGATAAAGACCAAGTTAGTTTTAGAATTAGCACCCATTAGGAACGATATTGCGCACAATAGAGAACTAACTGCCGAAAAAGTTCAAAAATTGCAAATATCAACTCAAGAAATCCTGCGATGCATCCGAAAAACTGCTTCTGGCGATATAGAAGGAGATTATTGACTTGGCAGCACCTATTTTTTGCTTAAAAAGTATTTGTCTGCTTCCAATGATCATTACCCAAGTTTTCACAAATTTATTGAGTGGCAATAAAAATGGCATATCAAACACAACCTCAACCTTCGAGGAGAATTTTGCGGTCAAACTGTGGTAGATGTAATGCAGATATATACATTGACGTTACAGATTTTGAACCCAACATCACTATAACGAATAACTACAGATGTAGAAGTGGGCATGAAGTAACAGTGTCTGTCAGAAATGGAAGAATAATTCTAATAACTCCTTCGACTATTGAAAGCGATATTGATGATTACCCAGATGTTCCTTTGCAGATGAAGATGCTAATAAAAGAGGCATACAAGTGCTCTGCGGCTGACGCACCTGTAGCTGGTGCATGTGTAATCAGGCGTTTGCTTGATGAGTTACTTTACGAACTAGGTTTTACCCAAAGATATCTAGGACAGAAAATAACCGAATTTGAGACTAGATGCAACAATGATCAGAACTTCCGAACTAGACATGAGACCCTATTCCGCCGATTAGAAGTATTCCGAACGATAGCCAACCTTTCGGGGTATCATGCTCATGCCCAAGAAAGACCTATAGTTAACGTAATAAAATCTGAATTTGAGGAATACTTGCATGTTGTTGAAGGAGCAATAAAAGAGAGATGGCCGAATAGGAGAAATCTATGATGCAAAGTGAAACAAAGGAAGTTTTCATAAAACAAATTGATATGATGGTGGCTGCAAAAATAATACAATTGGTAGCATCAGGAATATACAGGACACCAGCAAATGCATTGAAAGAATTGATAAGCAACTCATTCGATGCTGATGCTACAAAAGTGGACGTTCTTATCGACATTGATGAAAATAACGAAAGGGTTAATTCGATAATCATCAAGGATAATGGGCTGGGCATTAATCCTAGTGATTTTGCTTTTTCCATGACACATATTGGGGTAAGCTTAAAAAAAATGGAGGGGGCTACGACTGAAAAAGGAAGACCCATAATTGGTAGAATAGGAATTGGTCTGCTTTCTGTAGGACAAGCCACAAATAAGTTCGAATTTTTATCGGCTACTCGTGAGGGTGTAGGAATGAGAGCAGAAGTAGATTTGAGCCCTTATTATGAGGCAATAACAATGACCGAGTCATTGGACACTTTGAAGATTGGTAATATAAAGTTATTTCAGTTCGAAAATCCGTCCAGAGAAACATATACTAAAGTAACTTTAAGAGAGTTAAAGGAGCCATTTGTTCGTGGTCTTGTGGGGAAGACTGGCTCCAGAGAAAATTTTGATTTTCAAAAAAATCCATCATATAAAGAGTTTGTAGAATGGTTGGATAAAAAGCAGGTAAAACGTTTAGACGAGATCTCACCATTTAACAGGTTTATGTTTGAGCTTGGACTTTTGACTCCCGTTCGCTATCTTGCCGAAGGGCCCGTTAGAGGCGTAGAAACTCCAATATTGTTGAAGATTAAAGAAAGACTGGAAAACTATAATTTCCATGTATACGTTAACGGAGTAGAGATTTTTAAACCTATATTATTCCCGCATATTTCTGAGTTGCAGCGCCTAGGGAAGGATGGATACAAGGTCTATGAAAAAGAGTTCGATCTTGATATAAATGGAAGAAAAGTAAGTGCCAAGTGCTATTATTATCATCAGGACATAAGAATAATCCCTTATGAATTACGCGGTTTACTAATTAGAGTAAAAAATGTAGGAATAGGAACGTATGAGAACAATTTTTCAAAGATAGCCAGTGAAAGTCCTGTAGTTTTACATCAATTAACCGGAGAACTTTATGTTGACGAAGGGTTAGACGCTGCACTAAACATCGACAGAAACAGTTTCTTTGAATCCGACGACGCATATCAGAGACTATGGTTAGAAGTTTTAGCATGGGTGAATCCTGAACAACTTCCAAGTGAAGCGTTAAAGTTTATTAAGCCTACAGCAAATCCTGTAAGTCGAGATATACGTCGAAGGCTAGACAAGATTAGGGAAGAAAAAAAGAAAGAAAGAGCTAAAGAGATAAGAGAAATATTTATCAGAAAAATTGCAAAAATAGTTTCAATGGCAGGATATCCCACCATTTCTCTTCCTGAACTAAAGATATTAATTATTCCAAAGTCGAAAATCGAAATGGACATTAAACCCGAAAGAACATGTATAACTGTAGTTTTGGATCGAAAGTACCCGGAGACAATTCAAAATGCTTTAATACTGTTTCTTGCGGCACAAAAAATAGCCATTATCTCTTCTAAAAATTCCCTTCGGGAATTCGAACGTATTTTCACCGCGATCATAAAGGAAGTAGGTTTAATCTAAAATATTTCACTTGTAATTGCCAAGTTTTTAGAATAAATTAGTTTTAATATAGCGGTGTTAATTTTCGTAAATAATTTTAGAAACGTAATTTTATTTTGCGTAATTTATTTACAGCTTGGAATATAAACTCTGTTGCAAATATGATTTCTTCTTCTGTGTTGAATCTAGAAAACCCAAGTCTAATTGCAGTATGTGCTCTCTCAGGGTTTAAACCTAAAGCCATGATAACATGTGAAGGTTCTACGTTCAATGTCGTGCATGCAGATCCAGAGGAGAGGGCCAATTTTGAGCACACAGCGCGTATCAAAGCTTTATTTTCAACCCCTTCAAAAGACACGTTCAGATTATGACTCAATCTTTTATCCGGATGCCCATTTAATTCTACTGGGCTACTTTTTTCTCTAAAAACGTCCCACATATACTTTCTCCATCGATCAAATCTCTTGTTCTCTTCACCCATTTCCTTCACTGCAATTTCAAAAGCCTTACCAAATCCAACAATGCCCGGCACATTAAGGGTGCCTGACCTTATTCCTTGCTCATGCCCGCCACCATGGATTATCGGAAAAGGCTTAGCATTAAGATTTGAATGTCTAACATATAAAGCGCCAACACCTTTGGGCCCGTACATTTTATGAGCTGAAATAGACATAAGATCTACGTTCAATTTTTCAACATCTAATGGAATATGCCCCGCCGCCTGAGCCGCGTCCGTATGAAAGAGAACACCATACTTTTTTGCAATTTCTCCAATATTATGAATTGGAGCAATAGTTCCAATTTCATTATTGGCGGTCATAACGGAAATTAGAATTGTCTTTTCACAGATAGCTTCCTCAAGTTTCTTTAAATCCACCATGCCAAATTTATCAACAGGCACATATGTAACACGTTTACCCATTTTCTCCAAGTGTTTGCACACATCTAATACGGACTTGTGTTCAGTAACACAAGTGACAATATGATCGCCTTTAGCAGCATGCTTTTCGGCAATTCCCAGTATTGCTATGTTGTTGGATTCAGTAGCACCGCTTGTGAATATTATGTCTTCAGGTTTTGCATTAATACATCTTGCAATCTTTTTGCGAGCGTTTTCAACCGCCTCAGAAGCTTCAGACCCGTACAAATGATCAATACTAGAAGCATTACCAAATCGTTCAGTAAAATAGGGAAGCATCTCCTCAAGAACACGCGGATCTAATGGCGTTGTAGCTTGAGAGTCCAAATATATTGGAAATTTCATTTCGGTTTCTTCCCCGTATTGGGTAATAACTCATAAAAATCCATTAGATCCTTAACCTTTTGAAAAAGCATTATTGCACCCCGATTAAGATGTGCCCTAAACTGAGGCAAAAGATCTCTTTTGTAATCTAAACCGTCGAGTAGTAACCTCTCCTTCAACAACGCAATGAAAAATTTATCCCATTCTCCCGTTAACGTATAACGGTTAAATTCCTGTCCATTTTCATCATAATCATTCGGATCCGGTACAGAGGGTTCACTTAGAGAAAGACAAAAACCTATCCTGCATAAAATATTTGGTGTAAGTCCTGTCCGACCCTTAAGTATAGACAGACGCACCGTTGCGATCTTACTGATTCTTATTCTATTGAAGCTCATATGCAGGTAAAACCTCCCTATTCTCGAAATAGCCCTCTTTGATAAGTGATGTCTTCTGAATTTCATCATATTCAAGAAGATACGCTTTTGAAACATATTTTTTCAGTACATCAAAAGCTGTTGCGCCTATCTCTGTATCGGTAGAAAAAACTATAACTTGATGGGAAGCGTTTGAAAAGAAACGTTCCACAATATTTCGCCTATGTTCTTCATCCAACCTTCCCAATGGAGTGTCAATAATAAAAGGAATCGGGCGTCCAGAAGATCGAGCTAAAGCCCAGCACAACGATACAGCGTATATCTGCCTTTCTCCAGCAGATAGCGTACTCGCTGGGATGAGTACGCCATCACGGTCCACTAAATTGACATTAAAAGTCAGCGGATCAACATTCACCTTTTGAATAAAATACTTCTTGTTAAACAAAAGGTTGAAGCACTGAAGAAAATTCTGTGAAAATTCGGCTACTTTCTCTTCACGGAGGACGGTCAAATATTCTTCCATTGCATTTTGGGCTTTTTCTACAAGAACTAACTTTTCTTTTATATTCTCATTTTTAATTTTTTCCTCAATGCTCTTTTTCAACTCTCTCATAACATGATTAAGTTCATTCTTAATTTGCCGCGCCTTTTCTTCAAGAGAATAAAGCTTCTCTTGGAATTTACCAAGTTTTTCATGAAGCTCTCCTAATCTGCGAATAAGTGGATGCATTACATCATCCGACGGAACACTAAACAAAAATTTCTCAATTCTTTGGCGGGTTCTAACCAACTTCTCTAGCTTTGAAGATAGTTGCATCAGACGCGAAGGAACATCATTTAACGCTGATTCAATCCATTTTAACATTTCATCTCTCTCAACCGAAGAGAGAGGATGAATGATCTCTTTACAAGAATTATTAGCCAATTTAAATTTATTTTTCAATTCGCCCAAAACGATTCGCACAACTTTCGATCCATCCTCTGGCGACATCCCTAACGATTCCCACAATGAAGAAAGCTTAATACCTTGCATCAACTCGTCTAAAGCCAAATTAAGAAAGCTTATTGCAGCAACCTTTTGTTGTTCTCTTTCTTCCTCGATTAGGCGCTTTCTGAGAGCTTGACAAAGGTCTGGAGCATAGGCAAAAGGAAGTAAATTAGAACATAAGGTACGAATCTGGTCTTTGATATTTTCAATTTCTTCATCTATGCTTTTCTTTTGTGCTTTAAGTTTTTCACGTTTACTTGCAAAACTTCCACCTTCCATAGCAATCTTTATTTCTTGATCCTCTATTGCCATCTGAATCTGGTTTATTTTCTTTTTAAACAATTCTTGTTTTGCGAGTGTGCCGTTTAACCTGTTTTCTAATAACTTCTTTCTCTTTTCACACTCTTGGATTTTGGACTCAATCTTATTGTTTATAGCCTTAGCCTTTCGCGAAGCATATATTTTAATGTCAGACCGGAGGCGTTCAACTATATCTATTCCTAACAGTGAATTTATAGAGGTCAAAATATATTCGTTCTCATTTCTTTCTTTTGCAAGCTTTTGAATATGCTCGCCATCGAAGAAGAAAAATTTTGAGATTCTCGGCGGAAGTAATTCCATTAGGAAGTCTTGCCATTGATCTTCGTCTATATCCTCTAAGACCTTACCATTCTGTTCTATCCTGAGTTCTTCAACAAACTGAGAAGAAAGATGTCTCCAAGATCTTTTAACAAAGTAGTTATTAACGTGTCCTAACTTTGCATAATCAAATTCAACCGCTACTGAAGCGTATTGTGCTGGCTCGCCATCAGCGTACCGATAAAATTTTTGATTTATATATTTAGCATATGCTTGACTTGACAGTATCTTGCCCTTGAAAAACCTTCCATATAGACAAATCTTAATTGCCTCAAAAAGTGTTGTCTTTCCAGTGCCATTTTTTCCGCCTATTATTACGAGGGGTTTAAAATCATTCGATGCATCATTTACGTCCAAATTTAGACATAACTTTCCTTTGAAGGGCCCAAAATTTTCTACTTCTAACCGTTTAAACATCATTTTCTAATCCCGTTCGCATTACTTAAAAGCAACTCTTCCTCTGTTCTCCACTCTTCGAAGAGAATTTGGTCTATTCTGTTATATATATGGGCGCGCTTTTCCATACCTTGTGTTTGGAGTTCCGCGTCTAAGAGCTTCATTAGGAGTTGCATTGGAATATCATGTTTCTTACATACTTCTACAAGTAAAGATTTCTCCTTTGAGGAAAAAGCGACATCATCAGAAATCCAATCCAACTCTTCGCCAGTAACTTCTCGGTAGATTTTTGGAACAGAATCTTCCCAGTCACCTCTCTCAGTTCTCCAGATCCGCCTTATCTCCCGCAACTCTTCAGAAAGTATCAATTGGATATTTGGGTCTGGTCCTTCCTTTCTGACGCGCATTTGAGCATTTAAAACCATCCTTAACAATTCCTTACAAAATTCAAGTTTATAAGGCCCCCTTGAAATAATGCCAGAACCATCACTTTTGAATGAAACAAATCCTTGCCTCCTTTTATATTCACGATAAAGTGGTTTTAGCTTCGGATCTTGAGTTGAAGCTAATAAGTTACGTATTTCTAACAATGGCATCAGCCACTCTTCGCCAGAATTGATAAGCGCACTTATGGACTTGTCTTTTGTTACAACCGTGCAAACCCAACAGCCAAAACGAGAGTTTCCACATGATTGGGTCGTATCATCAATAACAAGAGGGCACTCCCCTTGAGCAGTTTGATATAACGCCACTAAATCTCTATTATTACACCCCCATGGCGATGGCACTTGCAAAAGGTAATACCAAACATCGTCTGTAGACCAATCTCGAATAGGAGTATACACATACGCTCTCGGAAATTTAGAATGCCTAGATAATACAGAATTTGGAATCTGATACAAACTCATAACCTGTGCTCTTGTTGCACTTTCCTGACGACGGACACCTAAAACCAGAACCACCTCACCATACTTTGATAACTTTTCCTGAATAAATCTGTTCGATGGCTGAATCTTAAGACGGTCAGTACACCATCTAAAGCGTTGCTGTGGAGCAGCGTAACCACGACCAATTAAATTAACCCAAAAGCTCTGAGTTATAAGAGGCCTTAATTTTTCAGTTTTGAATGGCATTTTTTCCCTAAACGAAACGTCATCTATTCTTTTCAAGGTTCGATTAATAAAATCCACCATAACTGGAGTTTCAACTAGTGTATCAGAAGATATGACATAAACCAATTTTTGGCGTTTCTCGACCGGTAACTCTTTGAGGGCATACCATACTAATTGAAGAACAGTTGTAGAATCTTTACCACCACTATAACCTATAACCCATGGTCTATTCTCAGCAAGATATATTTGCTGAATCTCGTCATGTATATCTTGTAAACTTTTTTTCTCAAAAACTGAAGCAGCTGTTTTGTTGTTTAGTTTTCTCATACATTCTACATTATCCCATAAAAGCCTTTTAATTTTTGCTTTATGCAGAATATCGGAACTGTAATATGTGAACAGAGTGATTGCACCATTAGTTTACAAAAAATTTTGGCAATTTAACGCGAAGCGGATTTATACTTTTCATTGAGATGATCTTCAAAATGTCGCCTATGATCATCTTCCCAGCGAGTTTTCTTCCGTTAACAGCGACTAACAGAAATTGGGCGTATTTATTCTCGTTTAAAATCTGATTACATCAATAAAATATAATGTTGATAAAAAGGCTCGTAACGGTAACATTTTATATTCAAAAATGTTTATATTATCTGTAGGAAGCGATGCCATCAATTAATGGAAGAAAATATCATGCGTTAATTCTTACACTACTGCTAGCGGTAGTATTAGTTAATTTGCAAATGATAAACTTTTTTCAACTGGTGAGAGCGGATTATACGTTAAGTGAAACCATATACATACGTGCTGACGGAAGTATATTTCCCGAAGACGCGCCGATATCGACAATCGACAACATCATTTACACTTTGACTGATAACATAACTGTAAACGGACCTCCATATGATGGTCTAGTTGTTGAGAGAAATAATGTCATTATTGATGGAGTAAGGCGTACCTTAAAAGCGGGGGAATGGAGAGGTTGGGGCATAACCCTTAAAGGAAGCAATATAACACTAAAAAATATAAGTATCGAAAACTTCGCTGCTGGTGTTTACATACTTGGATCTGCAAATATTGTTCAAGGATGCAATATAGCAAGCTATCGTGGGATTGAAATTCTTTCTCAGAACAATAGAATAATTGATAACAACATAAAATGTGGAGTTTATCTCCTTGGTTCCTCAAACAATAACATTATTGCAAACAGGGTGGCAGGAACATACTCCATTTATCTCCATCAAGCGTGTAACAACACCATTGTTGGAAATACTTTAAGAGGCAGCGTAAGTATATCCTTTAATTCTTCAGGAAACATGATTTACCATAACAATTTCAGTATACAACTCGCAAACATCTACGTGACCGGGAAAAACATCTGGGATAACGGCTATCCGTCAGGAGGAAACTATTGGGACAACTATAATGGCACCGACATATATCGCGGTCCAAAGCAGAACGAACCAGGGAGTGACGGTATAGGTGACAAGCCTTACGTTATTAATGCCGACAACATAGACCGCTATCCATTGATGAATCCTTATGGGGTTTCTCAACCCCCAAAATATACCTTGACAATCACAACAACTGTTGGAGGAACAACAGACCCTGCTCCTGGAACATACAGTTACACGGTTAACTCAACAATTCAGGTCATAGCGATTCCAGAAGCAAATTTCACGTTTGAGCGTTGGGAACTGGATGGCGTCAATGTAGGTTCAGCCAATCCTATAAGCATTTTTATGAACAAAAGCTATACTCTACACGCCATTTTCTCACGTCCACGCGAGCCTACTGCCGAATTTTACGTGCAGAGCCCATATATGCCAATACATGCTGGAACACCGGTAACTTTCAACGCGTCTTCCTCACTTCATGGCTGGAACGGTACCCACGCAATGCCCATAATAGAGTATCGCTGGAACTTCGGAGATGGTAACATTACATCAACACATGAGCCGGTGCTGACCCATATTTATATGAAGCCGGGGACATTTAATGTCACCTTGACGGTGATTGATAGTGCAGGCTTGAACTCTTCAACTTCCAAGAACCTTTTTGTAATTATGCCTACAATTATTTCGATTTCAACAAGCTCGCCACCCACGTTGGTAGGCTTCAAAGTGGAAATATACGGAACCTTAAGTGACCTTTATGGAAACGGTCTAAAAAACCAAACAGTAGTTATTTACTACACTTTCCTTGGAGTGGACACGTGGATTCCCATCTCCTCAGACATAACAGATAATAATGGTCATTACCGCATAGAGTGGATTCCTCAAGCAACTGGATACTTCACACTCAAAGCTTCTTGGGCTGGGAATACAACCCATATTGGAGCAACCAGCACCGTAACCTTGAACTCCTTGTCCTATGCGAATCAATACGTTTTTACCGTTGAATCCAACAGCACAATTTCAGCGTTATCCTTCAACACCACAGATAACACACTAAGTTTTAACTCAAGCGGACCTAAAGGCACAACAGGCTATGTTAAAGTCACCATCGCAAAAAGCCTAGTAACGAATCCCCAAAACATTAAGGTATTTATCGACGGTATTCCGACCGAATACGTAATAACTTCCACCAGCAACTCTTGGCTCTTAACCTTTACCCATATGCATAGTGCACGTAGAATAATGATAATGATGGGTCAAGCATCCCAATCTTTCTTTGAAAACCCATTCGGAAGTGTGACAATATACGCGACGCTTATTGTAGCAATCATAATTCTCATCATTTTTTCTATAAATAAGAAAATGAGAAAGCACCCTCGCGACAAGAAAACAAAATTTAGTTCACTTAAACACTAAAAGAAGAATAATGGAAACTTTCTTTAATTCTTCTGTTAACGATGACTAACGGAACGTTAGTGATAATTAATTAGTTGCCTAGTGGCACGTAATAGCTTTCTATAGACTTTCCCATAATTCTATAAATATTGGTTCTGGCGCTTTTTTTATTGGCTCGCCTGAAAGCCATTTTACAATTCCGGTAACAGCTAAGGATGCAGTTAAATAATTTGTGACTCCAAGTTGTGGTCCTGCCAAACTTGTGCTGGTTAAAAATTTTTTGCCGAGTTTTTTGAAAAGTTTTGAAAATATGGGTGGAGGTTCTGAAACAGTTTTTTGAAATAAGGTCAAGTAGAAAATGTTTCCCTTTAATTGACCGCCGACAACATCCTCGATCCTTACAGAGTCGGGTGTGAAAATCAAAATATATCCTCCCCAAGCGGGGTTCATTGGAAAAATCACGGGCTTTCCTTTATTTTGTGCGTAAGAGTTGACAAAATACATTATTTCATCTGGATCAGCCATATTTATGATGACATCTGATCTGTCGATTAGCTCTTTTGCTAATTTTTTATCTTTCAAAAAATTTGGGTGTGTTTCAATCTTCGATTTTGGGTTAATCTCTTTAATCATTGAAGCTAGTGCTTCAGCTTTATTTTGACCTATATGTGTAAGTCTAAAGGCTTGACGGTTTAGGTTGTTGACCTCTACGTTATCACCGTCGACTAAGATGAAATTTTCAAAACCTGTGCGTGCTGCCAAAAGTCCAATTTGACTGCCTAAACCGCATCCCACAAGAAGAAGTCTGCATTCTTTGATTTTTTGTTGAAGCTTTTTAGAAATGAATCCTCTATTCCTTAAGACTAACTCTTCATACTTCATGTTTAATGATTAGAGTTTCATGAATATTTTAATTTTTAATATTTTACCATGTTGTTTGCATTTTCGGATTGTTTAGCCTTGATCGGTTCATAAAGTTTCATGAAGGGTAATATTAGGTTACATACAACTGTAAGTGGAATCAAAGCGAGTAGTATTGCAACAAAAGAATCAGTCAAAGGTGTAATAAATGATATTAACATTAAGCCAATACCTGCTGAGAAATTGCTTATGGAAGCAAAAATAGAAAACATTGTTGCCCCAATTTCAGGTGGCGATAACTCCATCATAAGTCGTAACTGAGCTACATTTTGAGGGCCAGTCAATACCCCAAGAATTATGGCAAAGGCAAACAACCATGTGATGCTTTGCAAGAAACCAAATGAAAATAAAAATACACCGCCCACGGCAAGCATATTTGCAATATAATTCGCTTTTCTTGTTCCTATAATGTCAGAAAACTTACCCATTATGATGCATCCTAAAAATGTGCCTAAATTCATTAACGAAACGCACCATCCCATCTGAACAGTATCAATTTTTAAATAATCCAAAAGAAAGGGGCCAAATATTACGCCCAATGCTCCAACAGTCCAGCTAATAAATAGGTATATTATGCCTAACCATATTTCTCTTTTTTTAGCAACGGCTTTCAGTTTCGCCAAGTTCGGGAGTCTTTCTTTTGTTATCTTAGGTTCTTTTATTAAAACACCTGAAAGCGACATGAGCGTTGCCATCGCACCGATAATTAAAACTGTGTTGCCCCACCCAAATAGTCCAGAAATAAAGGCGGTTGTTATACCGCCTAAGGCTGCTCCCAGAGCTCTTCCTCCCCAAGCCACTCCTTGCATTAAACCCATTTTATCTGGTGGCGTAACGTCTATAGTTAATCCATCGAGACTTCCATCAGCCATGACCCAGCAAAACAACGATATGATAATCATTCCAATCCATAAAACACCATATGTGGATATTGAAGAAAGAACGCCAAATGAGATGGCAAACAATATTGCAGAAATAGCCATATAAGGGCGTCTACGTCCATAGCGACCAATAGGAAACTTATCGCTTATCCAAATGATGCCCATTTTCAAATATGTCGGCGACATCAAAAGAGCATAAACCAACGAAATAGTATCCGGTGGAAGGTTAAATACATCAGCCACATAAACAGAAGTATAAACTGTTAACCCGGACATGTAAAAACCTTGCAAAGCGTAAAAAACAAATACAACATCAGGAAACCACGGTCGCCAAACTTCTTTCCAGCTCATGTTTCTCACAACTTAAATCCTTGATTTTATATGTGACCTACAAATTGAAAATACTCCATTTTATTACAATAAATAATTTTGCAATCTTGAACGTGCTAACTTTCTTACTTTCTGTTAGGAGACACTAACAGAATTTTGTTTTAGAGGGTTGATGTTTTTGTTTTTCTTTGGGGGTTTCTTATTCCGTTCCATGGGTAGTTGTCTGTTGGCTGGGTTTTTTCTGCTGTTTCGTTGTTTTCTTTTAGCACTAGGAAGAGGTCTTTTCGTGCTATGATGAATAGTGGGTTGCCTTTTTCGCCATGTTTTGCTATTTCGCCGTCTTCTTTGATTACCGTGAATATTGCGTAGGGGAAGGCTGGGTAATAGTCTAGGTTGCCGTTGATGTATATGCCTAGTGCGTCTCCGAAGGCGAAGTAGCCGTATGATGGAATTACGTGTTTGAATTTTTGGGTTAGAAGCTTGTGGTTTTGAGGCGTATAGCCTAAACCGCTTGTCATAACCGCCTTAATGTTTCTTTTTTCGCCGAAGAATGTTTCGAAGGAGGCAAGCATCATCCATGCGGAGCGTATAAAATTGATTTCTTCGTCATTTTCTAGGAAACGTCTTGTCTTCTCGATTTCTGGAGCAAAATATTCGTTGACAACCCTTATCAGCTCTTCTGTTCCTTTGCAGGCTGCGTTTTCAATAATTGGCTTTAATCCTTCCACCCTTAAACCCACAAAGTATGGGGTTCCACCAGACAACTGCACAAACCTTTCATTAACATCCTTATAAACGCTTGAAGGCCCATGAATTACGGCGTTCCCCATTCTAAAGCCGATTTTACCAAAATAATAATGGAGGTATTCCGCCTGTTTCTGAATATAATCTTCACTCCATAAACAGTATTTTTGCGGTCCAGTGGTGCCAGAAGAAAAAGAACACTTAACGCCAGATAAGCCCTTTGGTTTAAAATTCATCCACCCAGTTCTAAGGAGGTTTTGATCAACCTCAAACTCCGAAAGGTTATGCAATGTCTCATCCAAGTTGTTGCAGATAACCTCATCAATCACGTGCGGGCTTAACCTTCTCCGCCAGTATGGCGTCTCCCTAAAATGAAAGTTTAATACTTCAAGCAAATATGCTTCAAAGTCAATCTTCCTATCCTCGTACGGAATGTAAAACTGCATAATAGAGGATAATTCCGCAAAATTTTAAAACTTTTCCATCAAGAAAAATCAGCATACAGGAGTCCTCCCAACATGGCCATCCCAAAAGAAGAAGTAAACAAGAGAATAAGACATGTCGTAAGCCTCTCCAAAGAAATCCCATGGTATGCAAGAAAATATAAAGAATTGGGAATAGACCCCGACAAAATAAAAAGTCCAGAAGATCTGCTCAAAGCCTACCAAAAAGGATTGCATACAACTCCTGCTGATTTGCCTGAATTAGTTTATTATAAGCATCCGGAAGCTAGAGGACCTTTTTATACTTCTGGAACTACAGGAAAACCAAAAGAAATTTGGTTAAATCCTGATGATGAGAAAAGAATTATACCTCAATTTGAAAGATGTTTTAAAAGAGTCTTAACATCTGCTAGTAAAGTTCTAAATTGTCTTCCAAAAGAACCAGCTATTTCAGGCTATATGACAAATATTACGCTTTCTGCATTGGGTTCTAATTTTCAGCATATTCCAGCACAAGAAATAAGAGAAAATGTTGAGAGATTTTTAAAAAAATATAAAGAATTTAACCCAACTCATCTTATGGGCTTAACAACATTTGCGTATAGGTTGCCCCTTCTATTCAACTCGTTGAGAATCGAAAATGTAGACTTAGCACTTGAACATGTACTTGTTGGAGCAGAACCTTCTAGTATCGAAAGGAGAAAAACTATTGGTGAAGAACTGAGTTCAATGGTATATGATGTTTACGCTTCTTCTGAAAATGGTATGATAGCCTATGAGGCGCAACCATTTACCGATGAGCATCTAGTGACTTATCCAGAAACTTTAGTATTTGTAGTTAAAGATAAGAATGAAATTTCAGAAGGGGATATAGGTGATGTTATAGTTACTAATCTTTATGACCCTTCTGAAAGGCCGAAACCGTGCCTGATACTTTTAAATTATAAAATAGGAGATCAGGCAAGATGTATAAAGAAACATGACGGAATTGTAACAGCCATTAGTAGCATAAGAAGAGAGGTTGCTTATCTTGCTGGTGCAAAGTTGGATCCTACTGAGATTGAGGCGTGTATTGAGGAGCTGGGAGAATATAAAAAAGAGCTGACCGGCGAATATTGCATTATCAATTATTATGATAAAGAAAGAAGGGCTGTTGGGGAGATAAGAATAGAAAGTAAGAAGAGGTTAGAAGAACGCGATAAAGAATTAATAGGTAAGAGTTTAAGAGAGAAGATCTATTCAATTAACATTCCTGTCAAGACATCAGTTGAAATTACAGGAGATGCGAAACTTTTAATAAATGTGACAGATCCGGGCGAACTCTATAAAGGGTACGAGCACTATATTAAGCCTGGAAAACCAAAAAGACTAATCACGCTATCATAAACTACCCCTGTATTTTCTTAAAATCTTCTGTTAGTAACGTCTAAAGGAACATCTTGCTCCTTCCAATTTCGGTTTTATTCGCGTGTTTGATAAGGATAGAGAAACATCCATTTTGAGACAGTTAATTTGGGTATAAATCAAACTCTATTTTTGATTTGCAAAGAAAAATTAAGCTTTCGTGAATTGTCTGTCCAAAAGATGGGAAGAAGACAGACAATTGCCGCTGCGCGAAAAAGCCCATAAGCTTAAATTTGTTGTTCAAAATTTCAGCCAACATAACATAAACGAAACAGATGTGCCTGTGTAGACCTTAGAAATTTCAAATGTCGTCACCTGTAATTTTACGCTGCCGACATTTAAACCGGGCCGTAACAGAATACTAAATTGGGAGAGGTGTTTCCGACGGATGAGGAAATAGATGAGTTCTTGTCTGCGGGTAATATAACGGTTATTTTCCTATTAGAAACGTAACTTTGGGTGGTGAAATGGCTAAACGCGTGTTGATTTATGTTTGGTTGAGTGGTTCCCTGAAATCACATTTTTCAATGTTGCCATATGCACAGTTTTGACATGTTCCAAGGAAAATTCTCTCTGCAAATTTTGTGCACCAGACAATTTTCGCTTTTTCTCCGGTGAAGGTTTTAGGTGTTTCCGGAGCTTTTCTGTACTGTAACCTTTGAATTGGCTCTGGCTTCTTTTCGCCTAATTCCTCCCATGTTACAAATTCCAGCCCGTTTTTGCCGA
>CALJDG010000008.1 GCA_938023865.1 uncultured archaeon
GCGGAAGATGTGCGAACCATGAGAGAGAAGGTGGAAAAAGCCTTAGCAGCCATTGAAAAAAGTGCTAAGGGACAAAGCCTTGAAGTGATGCCCCAACTTCTAGCCGCGTTTTCAACTTTGCATCAAATATATGAGCACAGCGTTGATATCGCGGACTTGGTCATGCCGAGGAAACTGCAAATTGAGAGGTGAAGATGTGCACAGCCTATCGGCAAGCGGCAAGCAGTACCACATAGCATGTGGAAGGGGCGACTTGGCAGAGTATCTGCTGGTATCCGGCGATCCGGATCGTGTTCCGAAAATAGCCAAATTCTGGGATTCAGCCAGAGAAATCTCATGCCACAGAGAATTCAGAAGCTTCACAGGAGAATACAAAGGAGTTCCAATATCCGCCATTTCCAGCGGCATCGGGCCAGCATGCATGGCAATAGTTGTTAATGAAGCTTCAACCATAGGCGTCCATACCTTTATACGGGTAGGGAGTTCCGGCGCCATTCAAAGGGAGATAGAATGCGGAGATCTTGTTATCTCGTCGGCTGCCGTTCGGCTTGATGGGACGAGCAACTGCTACATTATGCCAGAATACCCCGCAACAGCCAGCTACGAGGTTTTGTTAGCATTGATCGAGGCAGCTGAAAGCCTTGGCATAAACAATTATCATGTGGGCGTGACAGCCACAACATCAGACTTTTATGCTGGGCAGAACCGCCCAACCAAAACAAAAACAGCCAACCTTCTTCAAGTTTTACAAGAGGCTGGTGTGCTCAATTTTGAGATGGAAACCGCTACACTTTACATACTTGCTGCTCTTTACGGCCTAAGGGCTGGTGCGGTTTGCTCCGTCTACGCTAACAGATGCACTGGTGAATTTAAACCGGGAGAGGGCGAAGAAAACGCAATAAAAGTAGCCAATGAAGCAGTGAAAATCCTAAACGAATGGGATGAAGAGAAGAAAGAAAGAGGTAAGAAGTGGCTTTTTCCATCGCTTATTAGGGCATAACCCTTTTAGAATCTAAAACCTTTTAACTTGTAGGGCCGGGGTGGCGGAGTGGTTAAACGCGCTGGCCTCGAGATCTCGCAAAAAGCTTAGAAAGGGCTTTGACAAGGAAGCCAGTGGGCCTTCGGGCTCGCAGGGGTTCGAATCCCCTCCCCGGCGCTGTTTGCCAGCTGGTGCTCATTTCTAATAAATACCCTTGGTTTACGACCTTCTATGATTCAAATAATGACTCTTGTTAATTTTTTCGTTGGAGAGACTTTCATAGTCGAAGACATGAAAAACGCGGGTGTAAGGCAGGCTGAAGGCGTAAAGTTTACAGTGGAATCCAAGCAGGTAATGGCCCAGTGGCTTAAACAATGCATGGTGGAGAAAAAGCTCAAAATACCGTATGATCGGAGCTTATAGCGGAACTGAACATTGAACGTTTCGAATTGAAAAAGGATGGGAAAATCGTCTTTTCTCATCCTGAAGGATCCTACGACGACATAAGCCGTGTTGTGGTGCACCCCAAATACCGAACCATTGGCTTAGGGGCTAAACTTGTCGGGGAAACATTGCCTCTGGCGGGCACGCCCTACGTGGAAATGCCCGCTGTAATGGCGAAATACAACCCCTTCGCAGAAAAAGCTGGAATGGTTAAAATAGTGGAGCAGCCTCCGCCAAAACAAGCCTTAGCCATAGCCGAAACCCTCAAACAGCTGGGCTTCAACATTCACCTTTTAGGAAGCGAAAAATACGTTTTGGCCAAGCTGCAAAGCCTAAGCGAAAAAGAAATACAAGCGATTAAAGAAGCACTCATTAAATTTTGCCATTCACGCTTCATGAAATACTTCCGCATATGCTCTTTGGACGCAAGAAAATTTACGTTGAGGAGATAAACAAAGCCAACTTTGAAAAAATTGCACACTTAATCAAGGTTTGCGGCTTCCTGCTGCAGACTAAAGTTTACCTTTTCTGGGCGAGGACGAATTCGGGTCGAGGACAAAGTCCCTGAGTGTTATTCTTAAAAACGGGGCAATCCGTTGGGCTACATGGGATAAGGTATTGACAAATCGTTGACAGTAGCGGACAGTATTTTTCCTTTGCATCGGACAGCTCTCCAATGCACAATTTTTTAATGTGCAAGGCTGATGAGCTTAATGGGCATATGTCACAGCTTTTCTTGCTGCAGAGTCGAGCAAAGTCCCATGTTACATCAAATTGTTCAGGGTAAAGCCCCCTTTCATCCGCTTTATCCTTCAGATAGTTATAGACTTCTCTAATGGCCTCGGAAGGCTTACCTTTACATTTTATGCCCATATCCTCGATATAGGGTTTTATTCTTTCAAAAAACTTGTTATTCCATGTATCGCCCGGCAGTTCAAGATACTTAAGATAAGGTTCAGGATTTCTCCATCTTTCTAAAACATAGTCTGGGTATTTCTCTCCATACTCATCCAACGCTTTACAAATGTAATTTCGATGAAAACTCCCTTTCAGATAACTCTGTAAGGCATCCTACGTTCGTTTATGCCAATCATCAATTTTTCGAGCGTTTCCATACGTGAGTTTGTAAAGTGCGCAATACACATCCCTAACCCATTTTTCATCGGGCGAATTTTTTGACTTTTCAAGCATAAAGGTAACAAGGTTTCTGTCATATGCCTCTAACTCTAAGAGCGTTCTCTCAACGCGTTTTTTCAGCCGACCTTTTCTTCCAAACCTATGCCTGAAACGAGATTTTTGACCTACATGAAATTCAAAATTTTTCTTTCTGACATTACTCTTCGATTTTTTGAGTTCAATATGCTCTTTAATTATTTGTTTACAACTATCTCCTTTTCTATAATGGTAGGCGATGTGCGCCATTATTGGAAAAGCATTATTCCGAACTTTTTCTGCAGGCATCCCATAGTTAAAAATGCATGTTAACCAATGCGTAAGGACGATGTCGGCTGGTTTCAGCTCGTTCCCATTAACACCTACGGACGCTTTACTAATTCTTTCACGAATTTGCTTATCGTATTCCTCATCGTCCCTACTCCATCGAGCCCTATCCATCCAAGCAAAAAACTCCCAAAGCCTAATGAACTTGTCTTTTGTATGGACCAAAATATTCCCCCCAATCCTCTTTTAAGCGGCG
>CALJDG010000009.1 GCA_938023865.1 uncultured archaeon
TGTTACTGATGTGTAGGCGTCATACCACCAGCTATTGAGCGGACCTGACTCGCCAGGCGGGTTTCTTGTAGGTTGTGGGCTTAGGCCCGCTGGGTCTGTAACTACGGTTAAGAGGTGTTGGGTTTTCCAGTTGGCCACCGCTGTTTTTGGCGCGTTCATTGTTATTGGGTTGCTTTGGGCGTAGTTTGTTCCTGAAGCGTCGCCGCTCCAGTTTGTGAATACTCGGCGGGTTCCGTTTCCATGGTCAACTAGGCCCGTGTTTAGTGTTGCGTAGGCTGTTGCTCCGCTTGGGTACCAGCCTTCTCCGCCCACTGTGCCGAAGGGGGAGACCACCGTCAAGTAGTATTCTAGGGTGTAGTGGGCGGTGGCTGTGTGATTGGCGTCCATAATAACTGTTATTGGGTTGCCAGTCTTTGGTGTTCCGTCAACATCCCAGTAGCTAAACCTGTAGTGTTCACCAGCAGAAACAGGAACTGTGTCTGGGGCTGTAAGCGTGACTTCGGTGCCCTCGTCGTACCAGCCTTCGCCAGGGATTGTTGTTATACCCTCGGGATCCGTTTTCACATCTAAGTAGTACTTTGGTGCTGGGAAAAATAGGACGGTTGAATCTCTATTGTGGGGATTGTGGGTTACGCGGCCCTTGCTTTTTGGCGGTGGGGGATAGTCGGCGCTGCCGAAGGCGTCGAAGTGGACTCTAACATTTGTTGGATCGGTAAACGCGATGGAAACTGTTGCGTCTATGTAACTTGAGGCGCTTATGTTTCCAACAAGGGCTGTGCTAAACCATGTGGGGTATACGTCCTCCTCCCATTCTAGTTGAAAACCGTATGGTTCTGGAGTGCCATATGTGAAGGAGTTTTTTGGTATTGAAACATCATTTACCGTTAAGGATTGGAGGTTTTCATAGGCTGCGTTATTAATGGCGATTATTAGGTGGGTGTCATATGATTCAATACTTGAGTGTATGTTAGATATTCTCACAGTGAAAGATGCGGAAACTCCGGTAATGTTTAGGAGCCAACATTGACTTAGCCAGTGATCTGGATTCGGTCCCACATATGTGCCAGCAGGCAACGAAACCCGTAAGATGGATGGGTTAGTAACGGGGACAGTCTGCGAATAAGAGGCCGTTAAACCTTCGTTGTCCGTTACTGTTAGGGTTACCACATAATTGACTGTTGAACCAGCTGTTGTATAGACATGGGTTATAACAGGGTCTGATACTGTTGTTATATTTCCATCATCAAAATCCCATGCGTAGCTAACAATGCTCCCATCAGGGTCAAATGACGCAGACGCGTCAAAAGTCACAGTATCATAAATGAAGGGGTCTGTTGGGTAATATGTAAATGAGGCTACAGGGGGCTGGTTTGAGAGGGCAAATATTACGCCCTCAATCTTAGTTTGGTCAGCGACAGGTAATGTGGGATCATCTACTAGAAGCCGAACGTATTTTGAGCTTTGCGGATTTGTAACTTCGATGTAGAAGTCGACTTCTAAGTAGTCTGTTTGGTCAACAACCGTGTAGCCGGGCCAATCATATGTTCCTGTCAATGTTACCCAAGCGTTGATAAGGTTGATGTTTGGCGAGTTTGCGACGTCCGTGGCTATGTTTGTTCTTACAGTGCCGTTGCTTTTCCTTATTAATATGTCAATATCGCAATGTGCCACAACATATGATGCAGAGGCGCTTTTCATAGCCCTATAAGTAACAGTCCATGTCGAAGCGGGAATAGACTCTATCCCGGAGAGGGGGTAAATCCACTTACCCATTAACTTCCTGCCATTAGTTGCGGCAGAGGCAGACAAGGTGGTTGCAGGACCATCAGCCGAAAAAGACTTAAACATATAATAGCTTGAACAATCTATAGTCGTTGTTTCCGCGTGAGCATACAAAACATAAGATGAGCCGTAGCACTTAAAAATCACTCCTGAAAAAACATAAGGCGTTAAGAGACTCAGTAAAAATGTCAATAATAACAGATACTTATATTTTGGATTCAATTAGCCCTCTCCCCTTCGGCAAAATAGAATGCGCTTCAAAAATATATAAAACTTTCTAGAACTAATTTCTATCTTTGTGTGTTTGATGTGAATTAAAAAGAAGTGGGGGGGACTTTTATTTATTGTTTGCCTTGTCTTTCTTTTTGAGTTTGAATAGTTTTTTCGTTGAAATTGCTGTGGCTGCTGTGAATAGCAATGCCAGAAGGATTGCGGTTGCTGGAAACTCTGGGATTACGTTTACGCCGAATATGTAGGCGGTTTTTGTTGATGTGGAGTATGTAAAGTATATGCATGTGTGTGTTGTGTTTTGGGTGGCGGTGTATGTTATTGGTTTTCCATCTAAGAGAATTAGCCACTCTTCAGGTTTTGCGTCTAGAAGTTTTCTTGGTATTGTAATGTTGAGGAAGCCTGTTGTTCCTTCTGGTCCTGTTAGAGTGAGAGTTAGGCATCTGTGCAGTTGAAGGAATGTTATGTCACTTATTGTGGAGTTGCTTTCTGTCTGAACTTGGAACGTGTGTGTTTGGTTTGTTGTTGGATCTGTCCATGTGATTGTTGAGGGTAAAATTTCGATTAGAAACTTGTATTCTCCGGATATTGCGGTGTGTGGGACTCCTGGCGGGGTTGCTGTTATGTCAGCGATTTTTGTGTCGTAAAGTGTTAGGTTTGCTGAGACTGGTGGGCCGTGTGTGACTTCGAATAGGATTGTTGCTAGTGTTCCGCTTCCATTCGGGTATAATGTCCAGACGCCGTCCTCGTGTGGTAATAGTAGGAGACCAAATAACACGTAGTTTGGTTTTATGACTGGGGGAACCATGTAGGTTTCGCCGAACTGTTTTAAGAAGGGTCCTTCAGTTACGTTGACAACTTTTAGTAATTGGTTGTCATAGCCTAGTTTAAACTCGAAACCTACAGCTTTCCATCTTTCGTCTAAATCTTTAATTGTTATGTTTATAGGTATTGTTTCGCCTCTATGCGTTGGCGAAGCTATTTTGGGATCCACTTCAAATGTCGGCTGAGGGATTTCCGGTAGTTTAACGGTAACATAACAGTTTTCAGGGACGTGTGGAATGGGAGCGCCAGTGTTGTCAGCTAGTTTAGTGTCTTTTAGACTTAAAAGTGTTGAGCCTTCTCCTATAGCTTTAAACGTTATTTTGGCGAGGATTCCGCTTCCGCTTTTGGCTGGTTCAGGAGCGAGAAGCGTGAAGCCCAGCCATATTCTTCCGTGGGTTGCATTGTAGTTGTTTTTTATTTCCCATTTTGGTATGAACTGGTTGGCTGGGTCTGATGGTTCCATGAAGTGGCCTGGAGGCCTAACAGCCTTAGTAGCGTTCACTATGCTATTTAGGTAGTAGATTTTAAATTCGTAAGCGTACATGTTTTGGACGTCAGTTATGTTAACGTCAACAGTAAACTCCTGGTCGGGTTCGATTATAACTTCAGATGGTTTTATTGACAGGGTTGTGGTTTGAGCATATGTTCGTTCGAGTGATCCTAATGACACTGCCAGAAGGAATATTATAATTAGTAATAGAGGCTTTTCTTTTTTCAACATTTTCACCTTTTTAACATGTTTCATGGTAGTGGTATATTAGATTTGCGCATTCATAATTAACAGTAAGTGCTCATTAGGTCGCTTTGGATGGCAGTGGAAATCCTACATGACTATTTTCAAAAGGTCTTCACGTTTTTACGTTAGTGCTTGAACGATAAAAATGTGGGAGATTAATGTTGAATTTTCATTTTCCTTTTCTTTTGGAGTATGTATGAGGAGGAAGTTATGGCTAACAACGTGACTATTGTTATTGCAGCTGTGGGGAACTCTGGGACAACTTCTATTGTTCCATTTTGGGCTGTATTTGGAATTTCAGCTCCCTTGTTATCTGCAAGTTTGGCTGGATATTGATATTTTGGATACGTAATGACTACTGGTGTTGTGCCAATTGCGAGTCCTTTAAACGTTATTTTGGCGAGGATTCCGCTTCCGCTTTTGGCTGGTTCAGGAGCGAGAAGCGTGAAGGCCAGCCATAGTTGTCCATGGGTTGCGTTGAAGTTGTTTTTTATTTCCCATTTTGGTATGAATTGGTTGCCAGGGTCTATTACTGGTTCCATGAAGTGGCCTGGAGGCCTAACGGCTTCTGTTGCGTTTACTATGCTGTTTAGGTAGTATATTTTCACTTCGTACCCGTATAGGTTAACGACGCCTGTTATGTTGAGGTCGACGGTGACCGTTTCTCCTGGTTCTGATATTGTTACGGATGGTGGAAGAATTAGGAGCGTTGTTTGCTGTGCTTTTGCGTCTCTGATTATGCTTGTTGTTGTGATGCTTATTAGTAGTAGCAAAAGCATTATTTTATTAGTTTTTATTTGAACTTTCAATTTTTCCACCTTTTGTTTGTTAGGTTTGCTTTGTTATATATTAATTTTGTGTAAAGGTTAGAGGTTGGAAAGTTATAGTTTCCTGCCGAAGTTTAATGCCACTAGTACCAGGTCGAATATGTCTATTTGTCCGTCTTGGTTTAGGTCTGCCCGTGGGTCCCAGTTTGGGTCGCCTGGTTTTGAGCTGAAGGCTAATCCTATTATTACTAGGTCGTATATGTCTACTATTCCGTCGCCGTTTATGTCTCCTGTTATGTTGATTGTAACTGTGCCGTCTATGTAGGTGTTGTCTGTTAGGTCACTTTCGTAGGGGACTTGTTGGGCTTCTGCCTTTATTGTGTATTTTCCTGGACTTAGCCCTATAGTGTTCCATTGGATTGTGAATGTTCTGTTTTCTTTTGATGGTAGGTTTTCAATTTTTACTTTTTGGATTGGGATGTCATCGTAGTATATTGTGACGTTGAAGGTTTCGGTTAGGTCTCCTTTGTTAGAGACTGTAACTGTTATGTTTACTTTGAAGTTTTCGTATATTATGGTTGGGTTGACTTCCACGTTTATTACCGCCACGTTTCTTATGACTGATTGGAAGAATCCGCTTTCCGTTTCGTGAGGTATTAAATGCCCGTATTGGTCTGTTAGGCTTGTGTCGTGTAGTGTTAGGTTGCTTATTCCCCACGTGTCAACTTTGAATGTTAGGGTTACGAGAGCCAACTTTTCAATTGTGCTTATTGGTTTTGCTGGTGGATAATAGGCTACTTCAACTGTTATTTTGCCTTCATGGTCGTTTACTGAGAAGCTTGAGCTATAGTTGGTTTCGTTTTTAACGGGGTTTACGTATACGCCTATGCAGGTTAGCACTAGCGGTTCATAGTCAAGTTGGAATATGTATCCGTATAAGTCTTCAACGTTCTCGATAGTAATGTTGATTGTGAAAGTTTTTCCTGGGACAAGTTCTGGGTTTATTATTTCTGGCGGGTCTACGGCGAGCTTTGCAAATATTACGTTGGAGAAGTATCCGTCTTTTTTCGTGCATGGTAGAGTTTCACCTTCAGCATTTTTAAGTGTTATTTCCTGTAGGATTAGCCGTGAAGCCCCTAATCCTTTGACGTGGAATTCTATTGTGGCTAATGTTCCGTTTCCACTTGCCCCTTGTTCAGAGAGAAGTTTAACCGCAAACTGTAGGTAGCTTTCCGTATTATTGATTTCGGCTACAAGTATTGATGTCGGACCTAGACTGTTGAGGAAGGTTCCTTCCTGTATGTTTATTGCCTCTAATATTTCTGGTGTATATGTTAGTGTGAAGTTGAACATGTTTAGTTCTGTGGCATTTTGTATGTTTATGTTCACTGTGAAGTTGTGGCATGGTGTTAGCTCAACATCAATAAGTCTTTCAGGATCCACATACACAAGTGCTGGGGGAGGTGGTGGTTTGTTGCTGAAGTATCCGCCTTGTGAAGTATGGGTTATTGGGTTTCCCGAGGAATCTGCGATTTTTGTATCTTCGAGGCTTATCGGGGTGGAGCCTACACCTACAACCTTAAATGTAATTTGCACAAGTATTCCGCTTCCGCTTTTAGCCGGTTCAGGAGCGAGAAGCGTGAAGGCTAGCCATAAGCGTCCATGGGTTGCATTGAAGTTGTTTTCTATTTTCCATTTTGGTATGAATTGGTTGGCTGGGTCTGAGGGTTCCATGAAGTGGCCCGGAGGCCTAACAGCTTTTGTGGCGTTCAAAACTGAGTTTTTATAGTATATTTTAAATTCGTAGGCGTACATGTTTGAAACGTCGATGATTTCCACGGTGATGTTTATGCTTTTTCCAGGGTTTATGGTTGTGTCTATAATTTGTTGGGGGTTTATTTGCAATGTTGTTGCTGGTTCGGCATGTATGCGTGGGATGGCTAATATAGTTGTTACAAGCAGTTGTGTCAAAATTATGTATAAAACTATTTTTTGGAGTTTCATCCTTCTCCCTTCCCGATACTTAAAATATTTTGTTGATTAATTAAAGATTGTGGTTGGTTTATGGCGATGAAACTGTGAAGCTTGTTGAGTTGTATGAGAGTAAGATTATTACTCCGGTGTGGTAGAATGCTGTGGCGTGGGCTGTGTAGGTTCCTGTTTTCATGTCTGTTTTTAGGTGGAATGATGTTTGGTAGTTGCTTTCATTTTGTTGGACAGTGATTACTGAAGATGCTTGCTGGCTTGTGGATGATGATGTTATTTCAAAGGATGAGGATTTCTCCGGACAGTGGGGGTAGCCCTTGTCTTGGGGAAGGTTTGAGTAGGCGTTGGCGTAGATTTTGGCTGTTCCTAGGGCTGCGTCTGTGGGTACGGTGAAGGCTGATACGAATTCATGGGGGCCCCCCGGTGGGACGCTTTGGGCGACTCGGTCTGAGTATAATGGGTTGCCTTCTGAATCGTATACTGTGTATGTTATGTTGGCTTTTATGTAGTTTTGCTGGTTGTTTTTGAATCTCACCCATATGAAGTAGAGTGATCCCCTTTTTGCTTGGGCTACTGGTCTTCCATAGTAGTCTGCTATGAAGGTGTCTATTATTTCTATTCGCCACGTGTGGGGTGGTGTTCCTTCTCCGAAGTGGATTCCCACTACAACCATGTCGAATATGTCTACTATTCCATCCTTGTTTATGTCCGCTGTTAAGTCGTAGTTTGGATCTCCGTATTCCGATCCGAAGGCTAGGGCGATTTTTACGGCGTCGAATATGTCTACGTATCCGTCTCCGTTGAGGTCTCCCTCTATTACTGGTGGAAGCTCCACTTCGTATATGAAGTATGTTCTGTAGAGTACGGGGTTGTTGTCAGGGTTGTTTACTTGTATGCCCACAAGGCTTTCGTTTACTTTTTGTCCGTCGAAGAGGACTTGGCCGAAGATTTTGACGGTTTCTCCTATGAGGTAGTTTTCTTTGTCTGTTTGTATGGTTAACGTTAAGTCTAAAGCATGAACCTGGGATAAGTTGATTAACAATATTGTTATGGTGAGAATGTAAACATATATTATTTTTTTCCTCAACATTTTCTCCCCAGTTTTTAATTATTGTGCGGGAATATATAGTTTCTTTTAAAATAAAAAATGGGGGATGATAGGGTTTACTCTGGTTTAATTATTATTGTTGGTTCAGGAGTGTATGTTGGTGTCACTTGGAATCCGCCGTTGATTGGCCAGTCGGAGTAGGCGTTTACGTATAATTTGGCTTTTCCAGCTGCTGCAAACTTTGGCACGTGGAGAGTGAACGTTGCCGTGTAGTTCTTGTATGTGCACCATGTTGACATGTCATTGGTTCCCACTTTAGTCTTAAGGAAGTCGTAGTCGAAGGGTACGTTTAGCTCGTCGTGGGCTACAACGGTTAATAGCACGTCGCGTTCTTGTATGGCGTAGCTTTGATATTCGACTGTTACCTTTATTGTTTCGCAGTGGGCGTATGCGTCTTTGTCCGTGGTCACTTTGATCCATCTTACTAGGTAGTCGAAGTGGAATTGTAGCGTGTCGTTCACCACAACGCAGGCTATGTCGACTGTGGCTATTACTGTCCATATGCCAAAGAGGCTTTCTGGGTCTTCGCATGGCCATGGTATTCTGAAGGACGCGCGGGCTATTCCGTTTTCGTCTGTTCTACCGCATAGTATTGTTACAAGGTTTCCTTGCGGGTCGAACACTTGGAAGGCTACGTCTTTCTGCTGTACTGGCCACAGGTTGTAGGTTACTAGGGCGTATAGTTCGACTTCTTTTTGCGGCCAGAACATGTCGCTTGGCTTGTTGAATCCTTGTCCGCCATAGGGTGCTGGATACTGTGTGTATAGGTCTATGGCTCTTCCTATTACGTATCCTTCAATTTTTACCAGTCCGTCTACTGGCGGGTTGTATGGTACTGGTTCTGCAGCTATGTCTGCAAACTTTGTATCGTACAGGTCTAATGGTGATGTGCCAACCCATGGCATTGCCTCTTGATGGATCACTTCGAATTTTAGTTGTACTAGGGCTCCGTCTTCGCTTATTGGGTTGTCCCATGTTGCTGGCGGGTAGTGGTGTGGCAGGAGGAGCACTGCTAAGTGGATGTAGGCTAGTCCGTCCCATCTTGTGCCCTTAACCACTGGTGTCATGTAGATGTCGCCGAGGCTGTCCAGCCATGGATCTACCGATGCCGCTTTGAAATCTAATAGCGTGCTGTTGTAGGCTAGTTTGAATTCTATACCAACAATCCACCAGTCCCATGCGGCGTCGTAAACCCAGACTGAAACGTTGAAGAAGGCGTCGGCTGTTCCAACTACGGGCGCGCCTGCCGGAATAAGGGTTGTTGGAGGAACAACTTTCAGGTAGGGCTTTATCAGCGGCGGTTGCCAGAAGCATCTGTATAGGCCGTCCTCAGCCACATGGGATATCGGGGCTCCTGCACTGTCCGCCAGTTTGGTGTCGTAGAGGTCTAGGGCTGATGAGATCATGCCATGCCATGGTGGGCTAACCCTAACCTTAAAGGTTATTTCAACTAGAACTCCGCTTCCGCTTTTGGGTAGTTCAGGAGATAAGAGTGTAAAGCCCAAGTGCCAATACTTGTGGGTTGCATTATATGTTTTGATGGTCCAAACCGGTATGAATTGGTTGGCTGAGTCTGAGGGTTTCATGAAGTGGTCTGGAGGCCTAACAGCGCTGACACCCTCCAGCACGGTGTCATCGTAGAGTAACTTAAATTCGTAGGCATACATGTTCGTGACGTTTTCAATTTTGACTTTAACCGTGAAAGTTTCACCTTTGGGAACACACTCAACAAGCGGCGGATCAACGCTTAGCCTTGTCTGCGCCGCGCTAGCCATTGGCAGCATATAAGCCACTGAAAGCAATAGAAGGGCAGCCAATGAACCTGCACTAAACTTTTTAAGTTTTTTATACATTTTTCTCCCTTCTCCTTTTCTGCACCTTTTAACTTTGTAGCTTTTAAAATTTAAGCTTTCCGGAATTATCTTCTATTCCCTTTTTTGAAGACAGAGGCAAAATTCTTATCCTTACTACTGGCTGGATTCATTAGAGAGTCCCGCTAATCTAATGGTAGTGAGGCGAAGTGATGCCGAAACCTTGGAGTGTTAAATCCTATGAGGAATATATGCCTAAGGTAACTGTAATGTAAAATTCTTAATCAAACAAAAAAGGGGGGGTTAGGATTTAGCTAGGCCAGCCGAAGACTATGGCTATTTGTACAACGTCGAATATGTCTACATAATAGTCTTTGTTGACGTCTGCCAGCGGGTTCCAGTGGGGATCGCCTGGTTCTGATCCGAAGGCCAGCGCGACTATAACCAGGTCGAATATGTCAACTGTATCGTCCTTTGTTAGGTCTTCGTCTCTGAAGTAGCGGAAGAATCCGCGCGGCGAAGTTATGTCTTCTGCATCTTTGTTGAGGTCTGAAAGTCCAGTGTTAACGGTTATTCCAGGCTTGTGGGCTAGTAGTCTAATGTAGCCTCCAGGTATGTATTCGTCTAGACGCCATGGACCGGAAGCTATTAAGTCTGGGTCTGGAGCGAAAGTTGTTGGATCCCATGGTTCTCCGTCTTTCGGCCTTGGATAACCCTTGCATATTGGCTCCCAGATGTGTTTGGGCAGTATGCGGTTTCCACACCAGCTTAGGGCAAAGACGCTTTTGACGCTGAATAGTATTTCAAACGTATCCGCTGAAATGACGTTGATTGCAACCATGTCTTGAACGTTGCTGTACCACCATGGAGGCGGCAAACCTCTATCTTTTAGGTCGTCGTCCATTTGTAGGAACGTGTAAATTATGTCGTCGATTGTCAGTTTTTTGCCGTCGCTCCAGTAGACATCGCGTCTCATGACAAAGGTTACTTTCGTGTAAACTTCTCCACCTTCCTCGTATGTTCCAACCTCGTAGGCGTGGGCGATCCACGGCTTGATATCTCCGAGGTCGTATGGGTTTCTGTATATTAGTCCCTCATACCCTATTAGGTCCAGTACAATGTTGTCCCACAGCCACTCGGCGTATACTGGGTTGAACTGTCTAATGTCCGTGGTTTTGAAGCCGTAGCATATTGTTCCTCCTCTGACAACTCCTTCCGGCCTAAGGTTCAGGAACGTGAAGTAGCTGTCAACACCGTAGCCTGGAACGTTAACGAAGCCCTCCCAATACTTGCCTTTGTATGGATCTGTGACAGGCTTTCTCGTGACAACTTTTGCGCCTGAAGATGAGTACAGCGTAACGCCTAAAACGTTCGTTCCCCATGCTTCTTGGGCTAGGTGGGCATAGTAAACAGCCTCCTCCTGAGTGTTAGCGTACATAACGCCGTAGCTGGCTTCGTTGAAGACTGGGTCGTTTATTCCTGCATAGTTGTATGGGCGTCCAGGGTGCCAGTAATAGTCCCAGTTCCAAAGTATTAGGAAGTCTGGGTCAACGCTTAAACTCCAGCCTCCAGTGTAGATGTGGAAGTTTTTGTCGCTCATGACCTGCGCTCTGGCGGCTGTGATATCGCCGTAGACAAGGTTAACCTTAATCTTGACGGGGTCAGAAGTTAATGCCGTGTACAGTTGTTCGCCAGCCATTTTTCTGGGTCGATGGTCGCTTCTAACGAACAACTTCAGCTCTAAGTCTTCCCCTTCATCTTTCTGTCCGTTTCCATTTCTGTCCCAATACCTCCAGCCGTCTGGACCTATTGGGAATTTTCCTTCAAGCACTTGGGCAGCTTTAGTGGGGTTGTACAGGTAGCAGAGTTCTTCTAGAGCTCCTCCTGGCCTTATCTCTGGGTGAGAGTATTTGCCACATGAGGGTGGGACAGGCGTGTAGAGGGGAACAGCGAACCCTTCGCCAACAACTTCTTTAACAACGTAGTCTCTGTTAACACAGTAAGCCACAGCCTTTCTAAGCTCCACTTCAGACATGGGGTTCGGGTAGACAGGGTTTGGATACTCTGGATTTGGCGGGTTACCCAAAAACTCGTTGTTATTTTGGTTTAGGTCGAATAGGAATAAGCCGAACTCGGCGCCATAGCTAAGAACCATAAGTTTGTCGCTCCATGCAGCGCTAGTATATCGGTCGTAGTGCACTTTGTCCAGGGGCCAATCTGTAACGTCGATTTGTCCCCCCTCAACTCCCACTTCCCACTCTGAAATGTCGCTGGAGTAAAGCTTAATGACCAGCTCGTCAGCCCTCGGACCGAAAGTTTCATACTTCTTGTCAGGTATCCTTGCAGGGTTTCCATACTCCCATGCAAACGCAGGCGACAAAAGCAACATCAATAGCGCTATTGTCGAAGCAGCTAAAACGATTTTCCTCATCAACTTTTCCTCTCCTTTCCCTTTTTGCACTATATCCTTTCTAGAAACCGATTTAAAAAGTTTATGGAAAAATGTTACAGTAAAACTTTCTTTAAATGTTCACTTCGTGTAAAGGTGACAAGCCACAAACCTTCCACCCACGTCTATTAATTGGGGTTCCTTAACCCTGCAGACGTCACCAATGTATGAGGGACACCTGGTGTGGAACCTACACCCTGAAGGAGGATTGATAGGGCTTGGAATCTCACCCTTAACCCGCACTTCAATACGTTTTGATGTTGGATCCGGCACTGGTACAGCGTCTAACAAAGCCCTAGTGTAGGGGTGTAAAGGCTCACCCACAATTTTTTCAACGTCGCCCATTTCGACAATTTTGCCAAGGTACATTACAGCCAACCTGTCGCAAACATGCCTGGACAAGGATAAATCATGCGTTATAAAGAGGAAGGAAACGTTGTATTTCTCCCTAAGCTCAAGTAGCACGTTAATAACTTCCGCCCTAATGGAGACATCTAACATGGAAACAGGCTCGTCGGCGACTATAAAGCTTGGATTCAAAACCAAAGCACGCGCTAAAGCCACCCTCTGCCTCTGACCGCCACTAAGCTCGTGTGGATAACGGAACAGAAACTCTTCAGGAGGTATCAGCTTAACATCCGCTAAGGCTTTATATATTCTTTCCTCTAAACCTTCCAGAATGCCTTGAACCATCAGGGGTTCCTCTAAAATGCTCCTCACGGTCATTCTGGGGTTTAGAGATTCGTAGGGGTCTTGGAATATTATCTGCATCTTCCGCCTGTAAGCTTTAAACTCCCTCTCCCTCAAATTTGTGATATCCGTCCCCTCGAAAATTATCTTGCCGGAGGAGGGTTCAATGAGCTTCAACAGAACACGCCCTGTTGTGGTTTTACCGCTTCCGCTCTCTCCTGCCAAACCGAATATCTCGCCTTTTCTAATGTCGAAGCTTATCCCGTCGACAGCTCGAACGAAAAGTTGAGCTCTAGAGATTAGAGAGCTGAAAAAACCTAAGCGCACAGGAAAATACTTTTTAAGACCCCTAACTTCAACCAAGTTTTCGCTAACCATTTCAAAACCTCCTTAAGATACAAGATGACATGAAACGGAATGGCCTTTCTCAACCTCTATGTAAAGCGGTTCTTTAGCTTTGCACTTTGCCATAGCATATTTGCATCTTGGATGGAATACACATCCGCTTGGCGGATTTAAAAGGTCTGGAGGCTGTCCTGGAATAAAGCCCAATTTAGCCCGTGCACCTTTTATGCTTGGAAAAGAGCTAATCAAACCATGAGTGTATGGGTGAAGGGGGTTCTTAAAAACTGCAACGGTGCTGCCAGACTCAACCACTTTTCCACCATACATTATAACACACCATTCACAGGTTTCAGCTATAATCGACAGGTCATGGGTGATAAGCATCATGCTTAACCCGAGTCTGGACTTCAATTCCTTAATCAATTTGAGAACCTGAGCCGCAACAATAACATCCAACGCTGTAGACGGCTCATCCGCTATCAACAATGATGGGTTGCAGGCCAAAGCCATTGCTATCATAGCCCTCTGCTTCATTCCACCACTGAATTCATGTGGGTAATTATCCAATCGAGATGGCGGAATGCCTACAAGTTCAAAAAGTTTCGAGGCTCTATCGTAAGCTTCGCTTTTACTGGCCTCTTTTTCGTGAAGCATAATTGCCTCAGCTATTTGGTCGCCAATTTTGAAAACTGGGTTTAGAGCGTTCATTGCCCCCTGAAAAACTATGGAGATCTCCTTCCATCTTATATTTTCTCGAATTTCATCTTCAGGCAATGCTACCAAGTCTTTGCCTTTGAAAAATATTTGACCGGACAATATCCTTCCACCAGGGGGGAGAATTTTAAGAATGGAAAGAGCCACAGTGGTTTTCCCACAGCCGGATTCGCCGGCTAAGCCCGTGGCCTCCCCTTTCTGGACTGAGAAGCTAACCCCATCTACAGCCTTGACAAAACCCCTCCTAACCTGATAGTATGTTTTTAGGTTTTCAACAGACAGCAAACTCAACTTTTCATTCCAACCAGCAGCTCAAGCCTTTTAGAATGGGGTAAACGTTTATATTTAACCTTTTAGCTAAAATACCCGGAGAATGTTATCATCGAATACCGGTTTAAGGCTACTAGAATTCGCATCGAAAAACTTGTAAAAGAGGTCACCTCGTTTTTAAAAGATGAAGAATTCAATTTTATAAACGAGGAGAAAAACGGGGATGAAATTACACTCTTAGCTGCTACGAGAAAAGAGAATAAAATAAGACAAGTCCTGATAAAAATAAGGGGAAACTCGGAAGATGTTACTGTAAGTTTTAAGGGGCAAGTAGAGGCTTCACCTGTAACCGTTAGTTCTCTGGCTTGGCAGCTTTTGGGATTAGGGTTTCTATTGAAGAAGCACTATGAGGATTTAGAGTTCTTCCAGAAGATGGAGCAGAAGTTCTGGAGAAAAATTGAAGAAGTTTTGGATAAAGCGTTCTAGCTACACACGCATTCTAAGTTTGGGATTCAAAGCCTCATCCAAAGCATATCCCAGCAAGATAAAGGATGTTGCAATTAACGCTATACATAGGCCTGGCGGAATTACCCACCACCAGTTTTTTGTAGCTCCAGCAAGAAAGACTTCATGCAACATTCTTCCCCACGACATCCTCTGAGGATCGGTGAAGCCAAGCCAAGATAAAGCTGCTTCTGCGGTTATGGCACCCGGAACAGAGGAGGCAAGCGACACATAAACCAGTGACATGACATGGGGCAGAATGTGCCTAGATAATATATGCCATCTCCCGGCACCAACAGCCTTTGCAGCTTCAACAAATGCCCTTTCCTTTAACGAAAGCACCTGCGACCTAACCACTCTCGCAAATCCGTTCCATCCAAGCAAACCCAAAAGTATGATTAAGTTTTCTATACGCGCCCCTAAAACGGCAACCAGAATTATGAGTAAGGGAAGACCTGGTAACACGAGCATTATATCATTTATGCGCATAAGTAGTTGGTCCGCAACTCCGCCTAAATAGCCTGCGACCAACCCGACAAACAACCCAATGGCAACTGAAAGAATGGACACCAGCAACCCAATGTAGAGGGATATTCTTGCACCATAAACGAGTTGGGCAAATAAGTCTCTTCCCAGAGCATCAGTGCCCATAAGCCCAAAACTCGTGCCAAAACAGACCACGCCAAAATCATCGACATTAATTTTTAAAGAAACATCCTTATCAGCTGCGAAAAAGTCGAGGATAGATATTTCCAATCCATATACGTATCTGCCTGGCACCGCTGAGAAAATCTCGTTTAAAATAGTTGTATCCTCAACGCTCATTAGAGAACCCGGATCCGATGGCGAATTTTTAGAAATAATCCAACCTGATATGCGCCCGGAGTTTGCAAATGCAATATAGACTTCGCCTGTCTTGTTCCCAATTTCTCCGTAATAGTCAATGTAGAACCCGGCAGGTGGAGAGCTGATTGATGGTATATACTCTGGTGGGAACAGTTTAGTCATGTTGCTAAAATCTTTATCAGCTCGGCCTATGAATACTCGAACTTTAATTGGTACTAAAAGAACTTGTGATCCGATGGCGTCAATTGTTATGTATTGTCTTCCAAGAAGACTATACAATCTGCTTTCAGACTTTATTGTTGTACCTGTTGGATTTCTAAATATTCCATGATAAAGGCTATAAATGACAACTGTGGTTGACGGAGGAGAATTTATTTTTAACTGATATAGTTTAGGCTCGGTGACGACAACTTTCATAACTATATAAAGACGAGCCGTTGTTACTTTTATGTTTTGATATATCATAAACTTGTTATTAACTACAATTTCACCCGCCGGATGATCCATACCGAGACTTTTACTTAAATTGATATAATTTGGACCTACCCCACTTACGATATTGGGCTCTTTCAATACACCATTTCCAATAGTTATATAGTCGCCAACATCAAATCCCGTTGTATTATAAACTAAAATCTGCGAATCTCCAGCAATAGAATCTTGGATAAGCTCTGTTTTGGCCGCAAACCATTTCCTAGGCATATAAATGTCTGGTGAGTCGTTATTGCTTTCAAGATTTGGATCTGCAATTCTTGCATCGTCCATAAAGCAATGGTATGGGTAGACGTCGCCCGTGTCGTCGTACATAACCGAACTTGCCGCTTCCCTAACTTCCAAGTAAGTCTTATTTACAAGGCTGCCTTCAGTTACCACCCACTTCATATTCTCCCAGTTTGAGTTCAACCAATCCCACCAGTTTTTATCAGCAGACGAAAGCCAATCCTTCACTGTAATGTTTGCAGCTGCAACGTGAATACCATCACTATCATCAACACTTACCGAAATATCTCCAAAGTAGGGTTTCGGTTTGCCTTTTTCAAGGGGGGCGTCTATCTGAATTATATACCAGTTTTCCAGAGGTAATTTTATTTCTTCGACGGTTCCATCCACTAAAAGCTCCAAGTTGCCCTTTATTCTACTTGGCATGCCTGAAAATGGAAAGTTAAACTCCCTATAGAGGTATATTGTGGATACGCCCGGGGCTGTTCCAGCCGAACGTGTATAAGTAACCGCAAATGAACCCGCATCACTCGTTACTGGAAAACCTTTAACCTTCAATGGATAGCCTATTTCGTTATCATATTGCACATTAACATTTACAATCGTTGTGTCGGGTGTTAAATAAGAGTAATTTAAGCTGCGATCAAATACCACTAGATTTTTGCTTAGATGTGGATTGCCACCGAGCCATGAGGGTAAATACGCTAACCATTCAGGGGCAGCTCTTTTTCCAGATAACGGCCCCTCAATATTGGGGTCTTCACCAAGGCTGTTATAGGGAGTTAACCATGGAGCAAAAATGGCCATAAAAACAAATAAAAGGATTAAAAATATTCCAAATAGAGCACGTTTATTTTTAATAAAAAGTTTAAGGAAATCGATGAGACGTTTCAGTGTGAAGAAAAAGGGAGATACCTTTTTTTCCATATCATCACCCATACCTTATCCGCGGATCAAGCAATCCGTACAGTAAGTCAGCAATTATATTTGCAACAATTACACAGATGGATATTAAGTAGAACACGGCCATTAACACTGTGTAATCTCTAATGTTTATCGCTTCCCAAATCCACCCGCCTATTCCAGGATATGAGAAAACAGTTTCAGTTATTATGGCACCTGATAGAATAAAGCCGAAAGCAAGGGCTGCGCTTGTTATAATGGGCAAACTCGCATTTTTAAGTGCATGTTTGTATAGTATGACGTCTTCGGCAAGTCCTTTTGCTTTAGCAGTTATGATGTAGTCCTCGGTTATGGTGTCAAGCATCGCAGCTCTCGTGAGCAATATCCAACCGCCAAAATTAAAAATAGTTAAAGTTAACAATGGCAATATAAGATGGCTTAAGTAGCCAGAAATAAGCCTAAATAACTCGTTAGAATCTATGGAAAATTCAAATATCAACGCATTCCCAGAATGAAAGCTTGTTGAAAAAAATGGTTTAGGCCAGCCAACAGCTGTATAAGCCCATTCATCAGGAAAAGCCCTTGCACCCGGTAACCAGCCTAATGCGCTGACAAAAATCCAAAGGAAAATCAAACCTATCCAGAAAGTAGGCAAAGAATTCAAGATTAACGATGTTGTAACAGTAAAACTGTCAAATATTCCGCCCCTCCTCTTAATAACTTGGACACCCCATAGGACGCCTATAGTTATAGCTAATACTTCCGAAAGCCCTAACAATAGCAAAGTGTACGGAATCTTTTGCAACATCACATCAGAAATAGACCTTCTACCAGCTATCTCAATACCGAAATTGAAAGTCAACAAGTTTCGTATATATTTAGCCATTTGAACCTCGATAGGATCGTTTAGTCCCCACATATCCTTTAAGGCTTTTTCACGAGCCTCCCTTTGCTGTGGGCTCTCCTTAGACCACGCAGCCATCAAGAAAGCTGTGGGATCTCCAGGCATCCTTATAAAAATAAAATAGTTAATAACTATGACTATAATGATTATAATAAAAGAATATATAACTCGTTTGATTATGAAACTTCTAAGCCCCATAGTTTCTTTTCATCCTGCATCGGCGACTTACTAATTGAAACTAAACTAAGATTAGTAATTAAGCTTTTGCTTGATAAAATGGTAGCGGAAACGCCAAACCTTAAATATATTTTCGCGTTAGGTGAACTACAATTGGTGATTTAATGCGGATAAAGCTGGATGTTATATCTACACTGACTCTTTTAGGCTCTGCTTTGATGGTCGTGAATGGCGCGTTAATAATTCATGCAAATGGGCCAATAGTAGTCTCTACGGAAGTCGCCAGCAATCTGGAAAGCGCATGGCCAAACGCCCCAAAACCCTCAGACAAGATCTGGGGAAGAATCATGTTTGGTCTGCCAAGGTATTCTGAGGGACAAATCGCGTATATTTGGCTATTCTTTGCGCTTTTATCAATCCTTCTATCTCTCTTATTATGCTTTTTACCGAAAAGACATAAAATCCTAGCGTTACTACAACTTGCCGCCGCATTGTGCACCATTCCCATAGGAGGCGGCTTTATTTTCGGATTGATTTTAGCGATTATCGGATGCTGCCTTACACTTGAATATCCAACTGAATTTAAGGAAACATTTATCGGAACACTAATCTTGGCTTTAGGGGTTAGCAAGAAATTTTTGAAGAAAGCTGAGGCTTCAATGAAGGCTAAGAAGGCTGTTTCCATCGTGATAACTGTCGCAGTTTTGAGTAGCATTGGGATTTCATTATATGTAATAAACGTCAGCAGGATATATCCCCAACCCGTAACATCACTCGCCGCCGAAGCTTTTCCCGGAGACGTAAAAATTTCAGTTGTGAATGCTACAGGATTTAAAAACGGAATCTTCGTTGCGATAGGGAAGCATGAACAAAGAGAAGTTATACAGGTCAAAAATGTCGACGTCAACCTTCTTGAGTTGACTGTAGCGCTTCAGTATAGGCATGGCAGGGGCGAGATTGTTACAGCTCTAACAAATTCCTTCGACGTAATAGCTGCTTCGGAAATTTTAATCCATGGGAACATATACTTAGATGTTAACGCACTCACTTTAAACATTCTAAGCAGCATTATCATTGGAGTGTTAAAATGGCTAACTCTGTCCGTAATAGCATACATTTTATGCATAAAAATGCATAGTTTCAACATCCCATTTGAGAAGTTGGCAATCTACATGTCGTTAGTTTATGTACCTGAAGTTCTCTACTTGTTTTTGCCAATAGCATTTTGGAATGAACCAATGCTTTCAAAGGGATGGTTTATTGGACCGTTACCGTTTTCTTGGCCGCTACTATTATTCTATGGAACTCATATATTGTCATTTATAGTCGTTGTTAATGCAATAGACATTCTAACAGAACTAGAGAAAATTAAGGTCATAGGCCTTGCCTTAGCATCATGCTCAATCTACTTTTTAGTCACTTACCTAATAGTCCCTCAGTTCATTCAGCAGCCTGGGATTAGAATTGCGTTCACAGAAGAATCACACTTATTCATCTTAGGCCTAGCATCAATTGCCTTTGTCATTGCATGGCTTTTAAACGCCTTTAAGAAGACTTAGATTGGTTTTTCTTCTCTCTATCTTCCTCCTGCCGCTTAGAAATTACCCAATCCTTGTATCCAGATGCTACGCCCCATAGAATGATTAAAAATATTATGGCAGCCATTGCATAATATGACTCCAAGTGCAGAATTGCCCACACCACCATCAACGGACCCACTGTTATGAGGATTACCGAAAGTATGATTATTGCAACCCACTTATTAAAGCCGCTTTCAGACATAAAATTCAACCCACACCGCAACTAAAATGTTAGATGGTAAATGCATATTAGTGTTTCTATTATCCTTTAAGCCGTCGCATCATTAAACGAAATATTAAAATCATTGCCAGCGATAACAAAATAACTGTTGAGGAAAACTCGGGGACAATAATTAGCTCCTGCTTCTGAATTAAATTTCTGTAGCTAAAATATATGTATGCCCACATATCATTAGAGTATGAAAGTTCGTGCACTGGTACTTCCGCCTGATCTAACAAAACAATGTAGGGTCCATTGATTAAGCTCCTTGGAATAGCAACTCTACAGAATCTCATTGCGCTCACTGGATCCTTGACTGAAAGTTTTATGAAAAATTGTTCAGCCATGGAATTGGCAGAGCCTATGCCTACATATACATCCAAGATGGTAGAATTGCTAATCAACCATATTTCGTAAAATTCGGAATCCCAGTCTATTTTAAACCTATAAAACATACCCATAAGAGGATTGTTATCTAAACTATTTTCGGCAATCATGTAGGGCGTATCTCCTATTCCATCAAAGTTTAAGTCTACTCCAGAATAATCATCCCAAAAATTCCCTTCAAACCCATTATCCCATAAGTTATTTGCAGGTCCATAAGCATTACGCAGACCCGTCAATCTACCATTCATCAAGAAGTTGTTATTAAATATTCTATTATAAGCTGATGGAGCGTAGATGGGAATCTCCAGTCCATAAGCAGTATTGTTACAAATAAAGTTCCGGGATACAACATTACATTCTCCATAATTGAGCTCAATTCCATTCCAAGAATTATTATAAATATTGTTGGCATAAATGCTGTTATTAGAAGACCATTGTAGAAATACGCCATATCTATTATAACGAACCACATTTTCTGAGACAGCATTTCCACACGAATATTCAAGCTTCACTCCTACAAAATGTTTTTCAATAACATTATGAAAAACAGTTACATTGTAAACTTTTTGTAATAAAATTCCATAGGATCGTGTGTAGTTCGCCCTATTCCTTATTGTCAAATTTGCGATAAGCACGTTGCTTGATGTGACAATTATAGTATGGTTGTGTTGACCGCTTTCAATAATAGTTGAGTTTGCATCTTCACCGACTATATTAACTGACTTGTTTATGTAAATGGGACCGTGATAGGTTCCGACCTTAATAAAAATCGTTGTGCCTTCTGTTGAACTATTTATGGCCCTCTGAATGTCAGAGCTACCTGACACAACGATAATGTTCCCAGCTCCTACAATACTGAACATCGTATAACCTTCCTGACCGAGAAGATTGAGGACTAAAAGTGGCAGCAGCAAACTAGAGGCGGTAGTTTTCATCATTTTATATCCCTGCACCTCCTGCCTTTTATCTTGCGAAGAAATAGAACCGAAAAGATTACAGTAGCAGCCAACATAAAGCCTAAGATGAGCTTGATGAAATCAAAAGACGAAGGCTCAGATACGCTAATAAAAATCGGGCTGATTGAGCTATAGTATTTAGAGTCTCCTTTAAACCTAAGTATAATTTGGAGAACACCTTTTTTTGGGGGCGATATATGGAAGATAGCGGTACCGTTGTTATCAGTCTTGATGGTTTCAACATATACTCCAAGAGTATCCTCTAGTAAAATAAGTTCAATATTCATACCGGGAAGGGGATTACCGTCTTCATCCATTAAGAAAGCTCTAATCTCGACGTTTTCCCCTAGAGCGCACTTATTAGCATAGTGAGTCAGCAGTTCGGTGCCAAATTTATTCACGGTTACGCTAATGGTTGTAAACTCCACAACCCCGTTTCCGTTTAAAACGTATATTGACATAGGGTAGCATCCTTCATTTTCGAATTTACAGCTAAAGTTTCCTTTAAAAACTAATGTAGAGTCCCAAAGCTCGTACCAAACTAGCATTACTGGTGTTTGAGGTATGATGGAAAAGGTTATGTTTTCATATACTCTGACTTTTTCAGGTAAAATAAGCAAGTTATAGCTATCACTAAATGCTGCTTCCATAAAAGCCGAAGCTAGTGGATGGCGATCAATATTACCGTCAGATATTGTGAGGGGAGAATCCAAAATGCCGTCTCTGTCTTCATCTACGCTTTGATGGTTATCCCAGTAATTCCCTATTTTTCCATTATTCCAATAATTGACTGTGCTACGACCTGATAAATTAACATAAACCTTATTTTCAATAAAATTGTTTTTAAAAATAAGATTGCTTGTGGAATCTTCAATTTTTATTCCTAGCTGATTGTTTAACAAATTATTTTCCGTGATATTATTTTTGTAAGAATACGATAGATGGACTGCTATCGAGTTGTTAAAAAAATTGTTGTTCCGAATAACATTTTCTGTGGCATTGTCGGAAAATAAACCGTATAGGTTCATTCGAACATTGTTGCCGGCTATTATGTTCTGATCAGAAGATAATAACCCATTACCTGAAATGTAAGTTCCTACGGATAAGTAAAACCCATATTTATTTCTTTCAATGTTATTGGCTGCAATAATGTTGCCTGCAGATGCAATTAACGAACAACCTGACCAAAAATTCGCTTTCAAATAGTTTCCAATCACAAAATTTCTATGAGAGGCTAGTAGGTAAATACCTCGTTCATTATTTGAGAAATATGAATCCCAAATAAAGCAATCATGCGTGTATGCTAATAAGATACCGGAGAAACAGTTCGTTATGTTAACCTTGTAAACCGTAATGTTGGAACAATTTACTAGGTATATGCATCCAGCATCCGACGATATGGTTATGTTTCGCTTATTAACAAGGTAGTAAACATTTTTTCCATCAACCTGATTTGTAGCATCGATTTTGTGTAAAAAGTGCTCGATTGGGGAGCCCCAAACACGCAAGTTGATTTTGTTACAAACCATTCTATTGAACTTTAAAGTGTTGTTCGACGAATCATAAATGTGGATACCTACAGTGTTATTAGATACATAATTATTTAGTAGCAAATTGTTCGAAGAATAACGCAAATGTAAGCCATTTTTATGATTCAGGATGGTGTTGTTTTCAACTCTAACATTGGAAGCCCGGTAAAGTAATATCCCATTGGATATAGGTTCCGCTGAAGGTGATGTTATTGTAAAGTTTGCGATTAGAACGTTATTTGAACGAATCTCAATGGTTGACGTGCTACCCTTCTTACCATAAATAATAGTAGTGGAGTTGCCGACCCCGATTAAACGTATAGGCTTGTTAACGACAACAGATTCATTATAACGTCCAGGCTTGACGAAGATCGTAGTTCCAGCCGACGCGTTATTTATTGCTTCTTGTATACTTGGATAATCATCAGGAGCCACGATAAGGGATTGCTGACACCTAACACCCAATTGAAACAGTGATGGCAGCCCAACAATAACCAGTAAGGCAGCAAACATCGAAACTTTAAGACGACAACTCATCTTCCTTCAAAAGAACTATCATCACGGATATTTTAAAACATTTCTTGGAAAACAAAAATGTTTATGAGAAGCGAAAGGTTCAAATTTGTTGTGAAAGAATGAGAAAGGAAACTGCTCTTGCCATAATTGGACTCTTTATCATTTTCTGCGGGATAATCGTATATTTTCAAGGGAGCAAACCAGTTTATAGCTCAAGCTATGAAGGAAAAATTGCAAAACAAATCGCATATACAAAAGAAAATAAGACTTACAGTAAGAGTTGGAGCCTCGAAGCCAATTTAACAGAGGGAGAATATGTTGGGTTTGACTTTAGGCCAAGCACGGATTGGAGTCTTCCTCCATTTGAGAATAAGGCAGACCTTCCAACAATTGTTAGAAATCTATACAACATGGGATACCAAGTGAAGAGACTTGAAATAAATGTAACTGATCCTCAAAAAAAGAGCTCAACATATTTTATAGTATACCTAGCGATTAAACCTTACATGGGAGCCGGTGAAATTAGGATTTTTACAGACTATTTGGAGGTTTCTCATAATTCTGGCGCAATTATTGTGGAGGATGACTACCCTAAAGCAACAACTATTAACGTAAAGAGCATAAAATGGCCAACGATTTTGCTTGGAAGAACGTCGACAAGTGGAAATTTTCAATTCAATTTCTTACTCGATTATGTCATTATGGATGCTGTAAAAGAAGGTGATAAGACAAAACCATGGCCTCATGATCCATCACTACCTCCATACGTTTGGATTTTCGGTGTTAGAGAAGTGAAACTGATAGATTATCCCTACGCATATCTGACTTACACAGGACTGGCCATAAGTGCTTCAGGTATTGCGATGGTAGCGTATGGAGCAATTAAACCGATGAGTAAGAAAAGGAACATGCATAAGGCTCATAAGCGAATCACTTTAAAAGGGTATTAAACATAAAGTGATTTTAAATATGAAACCAAAACTGTTAGGAATAATTTTGCTGTTAACCTCTCTAATTTTAGCAACCACAATTGTTTCAGAATTTCAGATTTATGAGAAAGTTGAGGATTTCGCCGTTTTAGCCGATTCACGTAACGAAGTTAAAATTGTAGATAAGATTGTTGAAGTACCTCCATTCAACCGTACACAGAAGGAGGCTTTTAAACTTAACAAAAATTGGGGTTGGGTGGGATTCAATATATCTCTGCCCCACGAAGGTGAGAGCGGTTATGAAGCCTATGGAGTGATCGTCTCGGCAAACCCGCAAGTGAAGGTGGACGTAGTTATGGCCATTGTAAACGAGACAGGATTGGATCTTTTGATATTTGATGGTTTCTCTGAGCAAGCATGGAACGCATCAAAAGTATATGCAACTGCATCCTTAGACGAGAAAAAACAGTACCAAACGTTCTGGCTAAACGGACTGGACGGAGCTGGAAACTACTGCGTCCTGTTTAGAGGTCGGAAAAACGCCACTGACGATATGCCAGTTTTGATCTCGATAAAGGAGAGGTGGTACGCTGGAAGAATTTTAATCCCGAAAACAGTGTCTAGCGTATCTATTACAGCGACCTTATTTTTTACAGGTTTAACCTTAACACTTTTCAGCCTCTCTGGAGACAGAAAAAGATCGAGAAAGAAACCAAGGCTAACTCGGTAGAGCCAGCCATTTTTGGATGTTGCTGTTCATTCACATATGAATGTCAATAACGACTATGTGCAGGATTGTCGTTATTAAAAACGAGTAATCCAATCGCCATACTGATCATCATCCCAATAACATCAGCAATACATGCCTACTGAACCACAAAAATTGCAAATACGATTTTCTTGTATTAAAGGTTTCTACAGATAGCGTAACAGTAAAAAGAACGTAAAGTTTGAAGTACTTCCCAAAGTTAACACCGTCTATTTCATAAGTTTCGCATTTTTATTCGGAAGTAACTGGCTAATCAAATGAATACCAGGCGCTGTGTACCTCCGTATTTGGGGTAAAAACGGCGTTACGATGGAAAATTACATACTGCATACTCTGGACACGTGTCCATTTCCCTCTTATAATCGAACTTAGAAGAAGGCACGAGGTGTAACCATATGGAACCAAGCAGCAAAGAAAAATCCTGATACTTATGAGAGTCGTAAATGAGACAGATTCTGAGTTTTGTTGTGGACAGGTATGGAAGATTTGGCGGGAGGTACTTGTAAGATATATGCTGAAGTATATTTAAACCTACTAAACCTTTGGATAAATTCAAATTCGAAAATTTGGACAACGCAACAAAATATTGCGCCTTTTTCCGCGGCTTGGAAGACGAGTAGAAGACATGCTTATACTAATCAGTATAAAAGAGGCGTGGTACGAATATAAGATTTGGATTCCAGCCACACAGACAAACACAACATTAATCGGAGCCGCAGCCTTTGCAGGACTAATCTTGACATTGACAAGTTTAAAAAGGAGAAAAGAAAACGTTATCCAAAAATGAAAGGATCAAAGAACATTTCTAAAACTGCTTATCATCGTTGCTTTTATTCTCGCCTCTCCTATTAATTAACAGGGAATAATCTTCCAAGCTTTTTTCAAAGTTCCAATTGAAACCTTTACTGAAATAGGCTTTCTCGCTGTTTAAAGCCCTCTCAACTAGTATCCGCAGAATAAATAGAACAATCACACCGTTAAAAATTATAACTGATAAAAAGTTAAGGGGAAAACTTAACACCGCTATGAATAACACATTCAAAAGAAAATCGCATATGAGAAATGACGGCAAAATTGCAGCCCAAAAAATCCCTTGAAACTTCTCATTTTCAGTAACGCTGTCAAGAGTTAACTTCGGCACTTTAAGGATAATTCTATAAAAAAGCGGAATTTTAATATTCTCCTCTCTTTCACTTTCTTTGAGTTCCATCACATATAATACGATAAAATGCTCATATTTTAGGTTTTGGAAAGATTACTCAGCCACAGACTGCCACAAACGCTTTATAAAATTGTCTGGCGATATCTTAAAAATCCATAGGACTAGAATGCTGCCTACTATAACACCTATAATGGCTCCACAGATTTCCCAAACTAGAAAACCGAAAACTCCTAATAAAAGCACCCAATACGCGGAACGCCCACAAACAAACTCAATAGCAAGTGCTACAATGAAAAGAAAAATCAAGTTCGAGAAAGTTCCCCAAGAAATCATGAAATTTGTGTAGGCATCATACCTCTCTTCAGGTTTCATGCCCCATATTGGACCCCCAAACTCTCCGGGCATATAACCCTCAGGAACATACATAACAGAAAAGTTTCCAACAAGCTTTCCTCTTCCAACAATCCAATAAAAAGGGTAAAGAATTGGGTTATATGTAATGTCACAAAAGAAAACAGCATCTGCATATCCGAGTTGGCTATGAGGCTTAAAAGAAACATCCTTAATAGCATAAACACGATAGCCTACACCGCCAAAAAAGCCTAACAATAGAAAGAACATACTCATCAGCAATGCAAATAAAAACTTCTTAAGCACCCAAATATGTCGTTTTTGTTTATTATACAAACAAAAACCCAAATTTATTCTTTGAAACAAAAATTTAAGTTTTTACTCTTCTGTAAAATGAGGAAAATCGCCGGATCAAGAATATCATAAAAGATAGGACGATCATTAACAGCAGCGAGTATGACTTGAAGAATTCCGGAACAGCGTCAGTTCCATGAATTATAAAATAGTCCGAAACGTGATCGTAGTGAAAGAAGAGATATGTATAAGCTTCGTCCTCAAACTTTACGAAGGGCACATCACGACCACCCATAAGAACCCTCCATTCAGAGTCTGAAACCCATAAGAGTTTTTTGGGAATGGAAACTCTACAGAACCCGAGGGTGCTTTCAGGTCCAAAAGCGTTAAAACTTATGTAGGGGCCTTCTGAAGGGGCAAAATTAAAATTAGTGATAGTAGAGTTGGAAATAAAAGCAAAATGATCTTCTGAATAATCTGTGAAGTATGCGTTAACAGGGGCAGCCAGCGGATATCTATCCACATTTCCATCATACAATTGAAAGGAAGAATCATTTATGCCGTCTGAACCAGAAATGTTTTGATAACACCCCATAAACTTATCTTGAATTTGAAGTTCTCCCCAGTAATTACCCCCTTGAGGATAGCCAAAATCCCAAAAATTTAGAGAATCAGAAGGATCAAGCATTTTCCCGTCAAAAAAGCTGTTATGAAAGATTAAATTTGAATGAGAGTTATGTATATAAAAGTTGTAAACATTCGATTGAAACGTGTTCCCAACAATCTTGCTAAAATTTGTTTTAAACAGATAAATTCCCTGAAAGTTGTTTGTTATCTGCAAATTCCTTAAAGTTATGTTAAATGAAAAGGCCAGAGCAATAGCCTGATAATTCCAAGAAAGGCTAATTTTCTCTAAAATTACATTCGATGAATTCACCAAGGCAAAATATCCAACATTTTCTAAGGAAAATTTGACATATTGCTGATTTATGAAATAATATATAGGTTTTTCATCAACCGTATTCGAAGTGTCAATATCGTTTATAAAATCATCTAACCTTTCACCGTAAACTCCGAAATTCCCGAAAACCCAACTATTTGAAATAGCGTTGTTTCTTAACACGTTATTTTGTGAGCATGAAATAAAAACCCCCAGTTTGCTGTGAATAATATTGTTTTCCAAAATCGTGTTAGAGTGAGCTTTTGACAGTTGCAGCGCAATCTCATTATCTACCAGAGAATTTCCATGAACACAATTATTATCGGAAAAATTCAAAAAAATAGCATAGGGACCCGTGTTTGTGATGGTGTTTCCTACAATTAAATTATTGCTTGACAATTGAAGGTGTATTCCCTGACATACATACGTTATGTTGTTCCATTTGATGGTGTTATTTTCACTTCTCTCGACGTAAATGCCAAAAGCAGGATTATGTTTAATAACATTTCTCATCACAATGGTTTTGTTCGAATAATAGAGGGACACTGCTTGACCAAAATTGTGGAACAAAATATTTTCTGTAATATTGTTGTACTGTGAATTCTGCAAAACAATGGGAACGTTATTTCTTGTGATGTTGTTTTTGTAGATCGTGTTCAAGTTAGCTTTATCCAAAAATACTCCATAATTGTTGTCCTCTATTTTATTTAATGCAATGCTGACAGAAGAGCACCCATCAACATAGACACCATAAAAACCATTTCTAATAGTACAACCGCTGATTTCCACGTTGTCGGCAGCCACTTTTATCACGCTGATTAACCCTCGTCCATCAATTATCGTGTTTTCAGTATTTTCTCCACGCAACGAAACCGATTTATTAACAACAATATTTTCGAAATAGATTCCAGACGGAACATAAATAACATCGCCATTTTTAGCTTGATTTATAGCTTCTTGAATGGAAAAGGGGACATCTGAACTGTTGGAATAAGCTAAACCGAAATACCCGTTCACAATGACCAAAAATGATGTAACATAAAATATCCTACTAAGTTTAGCTATGCAAACGCTGAATTGACGGGCAACTCTAA
>CALJDG010000010.1 GCA_938023865.1 uncultured archaeon
GGTTTTAGCTGTTAGGGAGCTTAACCGCAACTATACTCATGCATTGGAACTCTTGATTAGGCAGCGCTTATACCCACAAAAAATATTGAAGGTTCTTGTGGCTCGGAGCTTTGCGTACCAGGCAAGAGGTATACTGCAGTACACTCCGGAAGCTTTTATTGAGCATATTTCCACGTGAAAATAGTGATTTGGCGTAATAAATCATAAATTGTATCACTGAATATGATGGAGATTTCCCCGCAAATCCTTCTTTTTTATTTTCAAAACTATTGTTTTATTCGTTTATCAGCGACTAATAGAATATGACCTGAGCCTTAAAATTACGCGTAGACTTTTTATAGTAGTAATACTTTTTTGTTAAAAGGTATTACCATGATTCCGGTTATAGCGAAATATATGCTTTCCAGAAGCTTTTCAAAGATTAATTTCACGTTTAAACCGATGGATTGGCAAGAGTTAGATTTTAATGGATCAAAATTTGGCTTGTACCTTCATGTGCCTTTCTGCAAGATGTTCTGCTCTTTTTGTCCCTTTTACAAAGTCCTTTACGATGAAAAGTTGAAGAAGAAACATGTTGAAGGCGTTAAAAGCGAAGTTAAATTGCGTGGCTTGAAGGGAAATGCAAGCTGGCTCTACATTGGCGGTGGAACACCAAATCTTTTGGAGGCTGAGGAGATCTGTGAAATCTTGGCATATCTTAGGGAGTTTATGGAGCTTAAAGATGTGGGTATGGAAGGAAATCCTTTTGAATTTACGCCAGAATACCTTGAAAAAATAGGAGATGCAGGAATAACTAAAATAAGCATGGGGGTTGAAACCTTTCAATCTGGCGCCCTTAGGGCTGTAAAGAGGGCTAAAGCCAATGAAAGTTTAGTGGGCAAAATAGTGGATGTGGCTCAGAAGCTTGGAATTTCAGTTAACATTGATTTGATGGTAGGGTTGCCCAAGCAGAGCCTTGAAGGATGCTTGAAAGACGTTGAAACCATCGCAAGTATCGGTCCAGACCAAGTTACCATTTATCCGTACCTTTTGATTCCAGGAGTAATAGCTAGTCCAGGCGCAGATTCCCAAAGCGTGTTCAAAACCATTGAAAGCGCATGGAATATTCTAAAGGAGAACGGGTATAAACGTGACAGCGTGTGGGTGTTTGCCAAAAGTCACCGTATATATGATTCAGCAAAGGACGAGTTGGTGTCTGACTATTTTGGTTTAGGCCCAGCGGCTTTCAGCACATGTGGAAACATCCAAACGGTAAACCCGCCAATTGAACTTTACCTTCACATACTGCGAAACAGTAAAAGACTAGCATTTTACACTGAACTTGATGAAAAGGCTAAAACTTGGCGGACCTTCGCCCATGAACTTTATAAGCTGCAATTAGATCCAACAGTATGCAATAAATTACCCTTAAACATAAAAATAATACTTCAACTTTTAAGAACCACCGGATACGTTAAAGGCTTCAACGTTACAGACAAAGGCAGATACCTTGTCCACGAAATCACAAAAACGGTGGTTGAAACACTCCCTTTCCCGCTGAGTAACCCGAATCGTATCAAAAACATTTCTGAGTATGAAGAAATCCTTAAAAAAGTAAAGCTTCAAGATGCTTAACAAAATTTCTATTAGCGATGACTAACAGAAAATGCTTTGAATATTAGCCCGAAGATAATTCGGGGCATAATAGTTCTGGCATTGACGGATTCATAAGCAACAATGGTTTAATAGATCATTCGAGTCTCCGTTGAAGCACCTTCGTTGCTATAACAAGCAGAACGAAAGAGAATAGTGCCAGAAGCAGAATGTCCAGCAAGTAAGTGAATGCAGGCGCTGAGTCATTATTGAAAGCCTCAAAGCCTCAACGGAATAGGTGAGGGGCAAAAAGCGAGCGATGACACCTAGTTGAGCCGGCATTAGTTCTAATGGCAAAAAAGTTCCGGAGAGAAAAGCCATTGGAAATCTGAGAAAGTTGGACAGCATCTGGGCTTCAGGAACCCACTTTGCATAAGCAGAGATTAAGACGCCAAGCGCTGAAAAAGTCAATGAAGAGAATGTAATGGCGATAAAAACTAGCGCCGGATTCACTATAACTGTTCCAGAAATAATTGTTAATGGAATGAGAATCACGGCTGAGAGGGCGAGTCCGAAGAACAGACCTGCTAAAGTTTTCCCAAGAAGAATGGTGAAGAAGGAAACTGGCGCAGCAAGCAGCCTTTCAAAAGTGCCGGTCTGCTTCTCAAGCACGATGGCCACAGCTTCAATTGAGGTTGTTCCAAACAAAATTACAAGGGATGTTAACCCTGATACAATTAGCGATGAGTTTATTTGGCCGGCGATTGAGAATGCAATAAACAATGAAATGGGCATTAACAGACCGTAGGTAAAGTTTGGAGCCTTAAAATAGTAGACTCTTGCGTCTTTCTTCGCTATGTAAAATGCTCTAATCAAGCTTTGTATCCATGTGTTAACCAAGGCTTTCCACCTTCTTAGCATGTTCTTTTTCAATTGCCATAACTTCTGGACTTAATCCAGTGATTTTAACAAAGGCATCCTCCAAGCTTGGTTTCAAAGTGTTGATGGAAACGATTTTCAAGTTGTTTTCCCTGCAAAAATTAATGAGCAACGGAATGACTTCAGAAGCATCTTCAACGTAAAGCCTAAACTTGTCCCCAGCCCGTGATACATCTCTCACGTGTTTTAAGCCCTTCAGCTGGTCATCCAAGTCTTTAGCTGGACTAAAAGAGACCTCTACGATATGGCGCTCCTCAACGAGTGCCTTGAGCTTTTCAGGACTATCCAAGGCAACTATTCTCCCTTGATTGATTATAGCGATGCGTTGACAGAGTTGGTCGGCTTCTTCACGCTTATGCCAACCTTCCTCTTCTCGGCGTCGTAGTATATTGCGTAGACGCCCGGTTCGCCGATCTCCACGAGGGATGCGACCTCGTAGGCTCTGCCTCCAATCGACACACGACCCTCTTCCTCGCGGCGCTTCCTAGCTTCCTCAGCTTTCTTGTCCGCCCCTTCCTCTTCACCCTTCCTCCCTCCACCTTCTCTCCCCTCGCCTCTTCCCTCCTCGCTTCTCTTCCCCTCGCCCTTTCCCTCTTCGATTTTCTTTTCGCTGATTCTCCCTTCATCCATGTGCCGTTCGATGATTGCCTGGACGAGGAGCTCCTTCTCGTCCCCCATCGCCACGGCTTCCGAAGCGAGCTTCTGCACCTCCTCGGGCGCCTCCGCAATGGTCCTCATCACCTCCGTTGTGAGCGTCAACCCCTTCTCCCTGACGCCTCGGCTCAGGGTCTGCTTCGCCTCCCTCGACATTTTCTCGGCGCTTTCGATCATCCTCCGCACCTCCTCCTTGCCATACACCATCGATGCGGCCTCAACCATCTCTGTATCCGCGAGCAGCATCTCCGAGAGCTTCACCGTGTCAACGGTTCCCCTCACAGCGTTGTAGCTTAGGCAAAGGAGCTTTGCGCTTTTCCTATCAACCTCGACCTCGACGGCGGGGATGATCCTCCATCCGAGCTCCCTCGCTATGCGCCACCGCTGCTCCCCGTCAACCATCTCCAACGCCCCATCCTCAGCCCTCCTCACAGTTATGGGCTCCGTGCGTTCGGGTCCTGAAATCCTCATCCCTTCTTTGAGAACGGCGTACTGTGCCGGCGGCAGCACGTTCACGTTCCAGCTGTTCGGCCTGACGCTTTCAATTGGCAGCATTCCCAACCATTTCACTCACCCTCACCTCCATCACCTTTTTTCGGATCGATTTGAGGTAAACATCCCTGATGCGCTCGGGAGGGGGCGCCGCCCTTCTCCTCATGGCCCTCGCAGTGGGCGGGCTGTAGCCGGCGCCCGTCAGGCGCTCAATCTCCGCTCTGCCGAAGACCTGCCCCATCAACTCGTCGGCGACGCACAGCGCAGTCGCGGCCACGCAGACAGGGTCTTTCCCGCTGACTTCGCCCGCAACTGCATCGCAGAGGGCCCTAGCGTAAACCTCGAGGGCTGAAATGTATCTCGGCGATGCCTTCGGGGACTTCGTGAGCCTCGCCGCAAGCTTCCCGACGTAAAGCTTTGGATCGATGATGCCCTTCGGCAGGGGCGCTATGCCCTCAGCCTTGTTCAGCAGTTTAAGCAGGCTCTTAGCATTATTTGCGCCGCTCTTGCTCCAGCCAAGCGCATGCACGTACTCATCCATCGTCACTGGGAAGCCGTGCATCTTGCAGGCGACCCAGAGCGAAACGGCCACTATCTCTTCGGTCGTGAGCCTGCGCCCCCTCGCCCTCATAGCCTTCAGCAGGCACCTGGCCCTATACATCCCCTCCTCCTCAACAGGTTTAGGCGCTCCAATCCGGCCCGCAACCGTAGCTATCCCGGCGGCTACGTTCGCCTCGGTCCTCTCACCATCCCTTCCAACCATGCGCAGGTAGCGTTCGCCGCTCCTCAAAACCTCGAAGTAGCTGGGCTTTCCGGAGCCGAGCTGCTTCACAAAAGCGAAGCTTCCGCGGTTAAAGTTCGGCGTATATTCGGGGACGTACTCGACGTCGCTCACCACGGTGCCGCACAGCGCGCACGCAACCTCGCCCGTGGCGCCGTCTCGGATAAGCCTTTCGCCGCCGCAGTTCGGACATCCGCGGAATTCCCGATGGGGCTGCGCTTCAGACACGCCTCAAACCTCCCTCGAAATAAGCGCTCAAAATGAGGCTGGATGGGTGAAAAATGAAACCTCGCCCGGAAAAGCCGCATAAAAACTTTTCTCTCATCCGAGATCGCCTCTTTTAAGTGCAGACGCGCCCACGCCTTCAGGTGGTCTCGATGTCTGAGACTGTTGTCGTTCCGAGGAAGGTTCTGGAGGATTTGCTGAGGAGGATTGAGTCG
>CALJDG010000011.1 GCA_938023865.1 uncultured archaeon
GGGGCCAAACACTGTTATGGGCGTAATAAACACGGCTAACGGGTTAAACACAACTTTTGAGATGGACTTAATGCCCAAACGAGGTAGCATAGCCGTAATCTCTCAAAGCGGCGGGGTTGGCGCATGTCTCCTCGACTGGGCCTGCCACTACAAGATCGGCATAAGCAAGTTCGCCTTTATGGGAGATAAAATAGACGTGGACGACGCCGACTTGCTACGCTATCTCGCCAAGGACAAAGAAACCAGGGTCATATGCCTTTACATGGAAGGCGTCAAAGATGGCAGAAAATTCATGGAGGAAGCGAGAAAAATAGTTGTTGAAAAGCCGATTCTAGCCTTAAAGGGCGGAATAACCCAAGAATCAGCTTACAGAGCCAAGTCTCACACAGCTTCAATGGCTGGTTCAGACGAAATTTTTGACGCCGCCTTCAAAAAAGCCGGAATAATAAGGGTTGAAGACCCAGAAGAGCTTTTGAATGCAGCCGTAGCCCTATCAAAACAGCCCCCAATGTTCGGCGACAACATAGCCATAGTCAGCAATGTTGGCGGGCCAGCCATATTGGCAGCCGACGCCGTCGCAAGGATCAATCTAAAACTTGCAAGGCTTTCAGATGACACTAAAAGAAAGATTGAAAGTCTTCATCCAGGGCTAGACGCTACCAATCCAATCGACATAATAGCCGACGCAAGAGCAGACAGATACAAGAAAATATTGGAACTTGTTTTAGCGGACAAAAATGTCGACGGGGTTTTAATTATAAACATGCTTAAGTCATGCTTCTTTGAGCCGGAAGATGCAAAAGTCATCCCAGAAATTACAGCGAAATACCCTAACAAGCCGGTTGTAGACGTGGCAACCGGAGGCGAAGACTTCGTGCTTGTTTATAGGGCTATTGGCGAAAGCAACATACCCGTCTACAACCTTCCAGAAAAGGGGGTTAAAGTTCTAAAAATCTTGAGAACTTATGGTAAAATCCTTGAGAGATTGGGGAAGGCTCAGAAAAACTAGAGAAGGGTATTGCATTTGTGACTGTTTTCTAAGGGCAAATACGACTTTTGCTCGCCAAAATTCTAGAGGGGGGCTGTCAACTTTGCGGTTCGCCACCAGCAACAAAGTTGTCGTTTAAATACGCTTAAAATATATTTCACACAAGCCACAATTCTATTCTGACGAATCTAGCGGTGAAAAATTGACTCAAAGCGGCAGAGGACCGGTTGAAAACATAGAAAAGCATATTGTAACATTCTGTAGACGTGTTGCCAACTCCCGTCCAATCACAAGCATATGCTTATGCGGAGGCTCATCATTTGGGTCTCTCAAAGAAAAGGCACCATTAGAAGTTTTGCTCATAATCGATGGGTTTCAGCCAAAATTGATGAATTATGTTAAATTCTTCCACGGCAAAGCAATAATCGTTTATGCAGTTGATAAATGGGTTTTTGAAAAGGATGTGGAGCGAGGCTTCCTCGGCGAAGCCTTAGCCGTCCAACTTGTTTTCCCATACAAGCCACTATTGAACAGCGAATATTTGAGAGCTGGGGAACTAAAACTGAAAAGGCGCCTCATACTTGAGGCTTTAGAGAATCTCGTTTTAGATTTTCCTGAATTATGCTATGAAATCCACATAAAACCCGAATACTTCATGCACAAAGTCATACATAGTAGAGCGAGGCTTTTCCCGCCAATCCATTATATGCTCATAAAGTTTCTAGGCGAAAGTGCTGGAAAGGAAAATTTGCAAACCGCGATGGAAGGTTTTCTCCAAGCATTAGAAATTGTGGAAAAAGAAAATGTGATTACACGTAAAAATGGCTACATAAAAATTTCGAAAGACTTTGCTGACAACGTGAAAAGCCGGAAAATCCGCTTCACAAACCTCTTGAAAAATGCGCAGAGAACTCTATTCATGTCCCTCTTAGGGACTTCTCCTAAAATCTTTACAGCTTTGATGCAAAACAAGGACTTGCTTCAAAGGCTGAAAAACTTTAACTGGAAAATTTTGAAAAGCCCATATCACGTTGAGGATTCTAAAAGGTACTTGTTTGTTCCAACAGTCAACGGGTTAACTCCTTTAGCCACAGGGATAACCATTGAAGATTCCGCAAAAAGGATTCTTTCAGTAAACAAGTATGCAAGCATCACCATTAAAGAGATCGGCGGCGTTTTTAACGAGGTATATCTAGTTAGCGCGTACGCAAACGGACAAGAGCGTAGGGTTGTGGTCAAAACCTTCAAAGATTGGTCAAGTTTCAAATGGATTCCAATAAACATATGGACTTTTGGAACAAGAACCTTCGCCCTTTTCGGGCAAACAAGACTTGAAAGGGAATGCGCCACAAACCAGTTCCTATATAAAAAAGGCTTTCCTGTTCCAAAGCTTCTAGCTATAGACCATGATAAAAGGCTTGTCTTTATGGAATACATCGAAGGGAGAAGCCTAGAAAAAATCATTAGGGAAAACGTAAACGCAAAAAATGAAAGGGAGATTAACGAGGAATATTTGAAAATATTGCAGAAGGTTGGCGAGCTATTTGCCCGTATTCACGCTTTAAATGTAACTTTGGGAGACACTAAACCGGAAAACATCTTGGTGGGTAAAAAAGGCGAAGTTTACCTTTTGGATTTAGAGCAAGCCTCAAGAGGCGGTGACAAGGCATGGGATATAGCTGAATTTCTTTATTATGCTGGGCATTACATGCCACTACTCGCGGGCTCTTATTTAGCAGAGCTTATAGCCAAAGCTTTCATTAAGGGCTACTTGAGTGCTGGCGGGGACATAAAAGCTGTGAAGGATGCTGGAAAGGCGAAATACACGAAGGTTTTTAGTGTTTTTGTCCTTCCACCGATAATTTTAGCAATATCAAATATTTGCAAGAAAGCAGACAAGTTGGGATTGATGGATGGTTAAAGGGAGGGCCACCCTAACCTTCTATGGCGGAGTAAACGAGATAGGTGGAAACAAAATTCTGTTGAAGGATGGCGATGTGAAGATTTTCTTTGATTTTGGCATGTCCTTCGCCCTAAGAAGGCGGTATTACTCTCCGCCATTGCTTTCGCCGAAAAGCGAAAAAAGCCTGGAAGACCTTGGCATGCTCCCAAAAATCGACGGCATTTACAAATTTGATGGCAAGCCAAAACAAGTTGACGCAATCTTCATTTCCCATGGGCACATGGACCATTCAGCTTATCTATCCTTCATTAAGAGGGAAATCCCAGTTTACAGCGGCGAAACAACAAGAATTATCCTACAGGCTTTCGGGGAAATCCGAAAAACAGACTTGGAATTTAACGTGGAAGGCATAGACTTTAAGGATTTCAGAACAGGCAAAACCATTGATATACATGGCTTAAAAATTGAGCCAATACACGTGGACCATTCAGTTCCAGGAGCTTATGGCTTTATAATCCACACTTCCAGCGGCGCTATTATCTATACTGGAGATTTTCGTTTTCATGGGGCAAAGCCTGAAATGACTAGGGAGTTTGTGGAAAAGGCGAAGCAGGCTGAACCAGTTGCCGTCATCACCGAAGCCACTAACATGACTGGGGCAGCTGTTTCTTCAGAAATTGAAGTTGAAGGAAAACTAAACCAAATTGTGAAGCAGACAAACGGCATTGTGCTGGCAGAATTTGCCTCCACAGACGTGGATAGGTTAAATTCCTTCTACCGAGTAGCCAAGAAAAACGGACGCTGTCTCGCTGTTTCACTGAAGCAAGCCTACTTGATGGACGCTCTCCACAGCGACAAAAGACTAAGCATTCCACACTTAGAAGATGACAACATTTTGATCTTTCGAAAATCGAAAAAGCCTATAGAAAGCAAAAAGAGGCTGCACAACTGGGAAAAACAACTTTTGGAACGCCATCAAAGCAAGGTTGTGGACAGCGAACAAGTTTCGAAGCAGCAGTGCAAAATAATCCTAACCATGTCCTTTTACGATTTGGAACAACTCGTTGAAATCCAGCCAAAACCAGGAAGCTGCTACATATTCTCGTCATCAGAGCCCTTCAATGAGGAAATGGAAATAGACTATGAAAAACTTGTGAACTGGCTTAAGCATTATGGGCTGCCCCAATACCATGTTCACGTTTCGGGACACATAATGCCACTACAGTTGAAGGCTATCCTTGAAGAAATCGGCGCAAAAACAATCTTCCCAGTGCACACAGAAAACGCAGAACTTTTCGCCAAATTCATGAAAGACTCTAAAAGCAAAGTTTCACTCACCGAGATAAGCAAAGAATATCCACTTTAAACAAAGTCTTTCAGCTGCAAATCCACAGTCACTTCACCAACCAAAAATAGTATAGCTCCTCCATATTTCTGGTTAAAAAGTTTAATCATAAGGTTTTGTAGTGTTTTGAGGTTCATAACCTATAAGTTCAATACCGCATCTTAATACACACGACAACCCATGAAAGCAACAGCGAAAATCAACCGACGCATACTAATACTCATCCACAGCCTAGGATTAAGCTGCCTAGGAGGAGCCATATTCCTCCAAATCCTAGTCTTCATGGACATACTGCAACACGGCTATTTCATGGCTGTAGAAAACAACCCAGTAATACTTACATTTGAAATAGTTCTAACATTTTTTGCCCTTATCTACTTCATATACATGTACCAACGTTTCATCCGCTCAATAAAATAGCCACTTTTAAGCATTAAAATTTTAAAAAACACGTTTTAAACGCAAGTAAATAGCAAAAGAGGAATAAAAAACCATTAAATAAATTTCTAGAAGACGTTATTAAATCGCTTGATCGGCGGTGAAGACAATGTTGAAACATAAAGTCTTGACCTTGACATTGCTCATGTTGCTTATCGCAGTATTGGCATGTAACGTTAAGGCTGAGGCAGCCACACGGATTTACACGTATTCCTTTGCCGGTATTGAAGTACAAATTGAATACCCATTTGAAACATATCCTAACGAAAACATAACCATCAACATTGCGATAAGGGCGTTAACCACTTTAACAGTTAATTGCACCCAATTGGATTTATACGTCCTCCACAATGCAACAAAAGAAGAGACCTCATTTTACAGCATATCGCATATTTCTGTGCCTAAACTTTTGGGAAGCGGGGAATGGTTTAATGAAACCTACAAAGTGTTCATTCCTGAATATGCAATCAATTTGATTTACGGCAAACTCACATTAAAGTGGACGCTGAGGGGCACGGGAGAAGCAGAGGCATATGAACGGGAATTGCTGGTTCTTATGAGTTATTTAAAGAGTCTAGAGCTTGAGAGTTTAAGAAATGAAAACGCTATGTTAAGAGAGCATTTAACAAATCTTCAAAACGAATTGACAAGCCTCAGTAGCACTTTGAATGAGCTCCGTAACAACCTAACTAACATTCAAAAACGATACGATGAGGAGCTAAGCGGAACCAGAAGCACCATAGCTGTTTTGGCGGTCACTACGGTGTTCTTTTTGGCAACAACAGCCTACTTAATATTCCGGAAACCTAAGCAGTACTGGTAAAAACATCCGCTACTTTTTATGCAGATTTTGGGCTGCAATAAATGTTAGCCCCTTTTCTGTTAGGGTTTCGGCTGTTCTGTTTACTGCGTCGTGTTTGTCTAAATAATTGGCCAAGAGTTTTGGCATTAGCCCTTTTTCCATTATTTCCTTCTTTGGTGTGAAGTAGTCAAGTATGTCTGATGGATGTTCGCGGGTTTTTTCTACTTCTGGTGGTGAGCCCTCGTGTATGGCGCTAATGTTTTTCACGTGGTCCGCTAGTTCCAGCAGTTCGTTTAGGCGGTCGTAGGGCTGTCTAACAATGCTCTTGTAGGCTTCTGTTATGTGATGTTCTATGCGGACAATATCCTCAAACCCTAAGGCTTTTCTTATGTAGGCTGAGAGCTCGATGGTGCGGTTGTTAACGGAGTTTGATAGGTTAAACCCGATAAGCGGTGTTGTACCATCTTTCCGACTAAAGAGTTTGGCGGTCATAAATGTCCATAAAATCGAATAGGGATTATCATTCCCTAAGAAAACTGAAATTTTGAATTCGATGTCTATC
>CALJDG010000012.1 GCA_938023865.1 uncultured archaeon
ATAAGGGATAGAATCACTTTTTAAGGGCCTTTTGTAGGGCCTTGCCAAACTCCTCGTTAATTTCACGGGCCTTCCCTAACGCTTTCAGCAGAGCTTCCTCCGGTTTCAATTTGCCCTTCGTCCGAACATAAATGACCGGAACTGGTGTTAGAGGATGCGGAATATCGTAGCCAGCTAACTCCACATTTTCATCTTCTAAAAGCTTCTTCTGTAGAAGGTTGCAGATGGTGTGACCAGCCCCTTCAACCTCAATTTTAAGCTCGTTTTCCGTTTTCTTTAAAACGTTAACTTTCATTTAGTTTTCACTCACCATTTTTTAAATTATTCCTATGCCATAGTCTATGGCTGTTTTGCGCTTTTCAATTTTCCCACATCTTGGACATCGTAAACCCCGACCCTTCAGCTCCAACACCTCGCCACATTGGGAACAGAACGCGTAAACCACGCCTAGGCTTTTATCTTTGGTTGTTAAGTGGTATGCTCTATTCTTTTCGCTTATGACTTTCGCGCGAATTATGTCGCCGGGCTTGCATATATCAAACATCGACTCAACAAATCTTAAATGCACGTCAGAAACATGCAGTAAACCCGTGAAAAATCCTGAGAGAAGCCTCTTTCCAATTTTAAAGATGCGAACCGTGGCTATTTGCGTCTGAACATTTGAAACCTGCCCTATAACAATACTTCCAACCTTTGGAACTCGGGCTCCATGGACCAAGGGAAAGACTGAAACACGCTTGTTAAGAAGGTCTAGAAGGGAGCGCCCAACGATCTTTGAATGAATAACTCCATCTTTAACATATGTGCCAGCATCCGGAACGAACTCCTCGATTACGCCAAGAGGTTCGCCTGGCAAAACCGGTTGCCCGCTGTTCCTTTTCGAAGATTGCACACTCATGCCGTCATCATCCCAACTATAAGCTTATAAGAATACCCCGAACAAATCAATAAACCTTTCCCAGCTCGCTATAGGCTTGTAACACTTTAACGATATATCGTGTATGCAGCCTCTCGTGGTCCACAAGTCTTCTTAAAACCTTTCTGACGGTCTAGAGGTTGCACATCGGGCTTTTGTCCCTTGGCATGCCCTTTAAATAGTAACAACAACTTTTCTGGTGTGGTTAATAGTTTAAACACGTTTCTTGGGTAACGTGTTGGCAGTTCAACGTCCAATCGCGTTATATACAAAGGCTCAACGCAGGCCATGTGCCGCAAGCAATTCCTAATGGTGCGAGGTTTTTTGGAGGCAACCAGTCAAAAACCTCGCTGTCCAAGTTTGAAACAAGCTTTAACAAGTCTTCCCTAGAATACTCCATGAGCTTTAAAGTCCATGCAACATCTTTTCTAGTGACAGGGGCTACTTCAGACCAAAGAGGGGTTCAGGCTTTCCAGCCTCAACTGGATTGTAGCTCACCCTCAAGACTTCTGCAACCTCAATTTCAAAATCTCCTGCCTTAGCTGGCTGGGATATGCTCGCCGTGCCTTTTCTAACCAATCGAACCATTCAGTAATAGCATTCCTCACCTTTGCAAGGGCGCTTTCTGGAGAGTGCCCGAAAACCCAGCATCCCAGGCATTCTGGAACAAATGCACTTGTTCCTCCTAACCCGACATCTAGACAAACTGCAATCTTCTTTGTCATACGCTTTCGTCTCTAGAAAAATCCCCTTTTACAAAGTTCATTCCATGAAATTTCGCCAGCAACTACAAGCGCCTCGCTCATGGTTAACATAGGCTTTGAAAACTTGGAAGAAGCATCAAAGGATACACGTGGACACGCCGTGTTAATGTAAGCGTCCACTGTTGGAAAGTTCATAATTGTTTCAGGTGTTATTTCTCTAACGGCAAATATATATGCGTCCTTGCCAGCCCTTTCAAGCTTTTCTCTGATGTTTAAGGCTTCCTCCAGCCGTTTCTGTCCGGGTTTAAGCCCCACAAGAACCGCGAAGGTCTTTGCTTTTTGAGCTTCTTGAATGCATGCCCACCTTTGCTTCTGAACCCTTTGCGCTTCCCCGTCTATGGGGTAAGCTCTCTTCTCGTAGGGGTCCGCGACAACTGTTGATTTAAATGTCGTGAGAGTCAAGCCTAGCGCATGGAAGCGCCCGCCGCCAATAAATAGGAAGCCCTCAACGTATTCCGCTATGGATTTAGCGTTGCTGTAGTCACATCCAACAACTTGTCCGGGATAGTTTAGGCGTCCAGCGTCGCCAACCATGACCGTTTTTCCAGTGCGGATCAGCATTTCTCTTGCCTCATCAAGGGTTTGCACATGCTGGACCGTCGTGGCTAAGCCTATCTTATGCCAATTCGCCATTAAAGGCAGTGCTTTTTCAACAGCCTCTGCGACGCTTATAGTGGCCCGCGCCTCAATGTAAATAGTTGGCACTCTCTCATATTTCAAAAGCTTCGCGTGTCCATAATGCACTATCAAGTCTGCGCCAAGGCTTTCAGCCTCAGAAGTTGCCAAGTCACAAGCTCCATAGCATGGATCCGCGGAAACAATTGGCAAAGCACCAGCCTTCTCAATCACTTTTGCTAAGCGTGGAGCCTCACCTTTCAGTCCTTCTGGCAACTGTATTAAAACACGTTTAGCTCCAAGTTTTACAATTTCCTGTCTTAACCTTTCTTCTTCAAAATCAAACATTTTCAAGGCGGAACACCAACAACTTTTAGAGAACATTAATAAGGAAAAGGGATAGTTTAAGCAGTTAGCTACTTTATGCTTTCATCCCATCTGGGTGTCCATTCCCAGTCTTCCTTTGGTCTTTTAACTGGACGCCCTAGGGCTCGCTCATGCTGTTCAGCAAGTTTCTCCAGGATTATTTTTTGCTCTATGCTCGCTACAAGTTTCTTTGTGGCTATTACGGCATCAGGGTTTACTGATATGCTGTCTATTCCAGCCCGCACCAAGAACTCGGTGAAATCTGGAAGGTTTGAAGGTGCCTCACCGCAGATGGAGACTGTGCAGCCGTTTTCGTGCGCCACCTTGATTAGGTGGGCTATTATCCTTTTTACAGCTGGGTCCCTCTCATCAAAGTATCCCATTTGTCCAAGGCGTTCGGAGTCTCTGTCAATCATCAGTATGCCCTGTGTCATGTCGTTTGAGCCTATAGAGAAGCCGTCGCAGAGCTTTGAGAACTCGTCGGCTAGTATGGCTATTGATGGTGTTTCAGCCATAAACCAAACCTTAAAGTCCTTTGACCTTTCCAAGCCTTCTTCCCGCATTATTTCTAAGCATTTTTTAGCTTCCCATAGGGTGCGCACAACTGGAAGCATAACCCAAACGTTTTTCAGTCCCCACTCTTCACGGCACTTTCTTATTGCTTGGCATTCTAGGCGGAAGGCTTTCTCATACCATGGGCTTATGTAGCGGCTACACCCCCGCCAGCCCAGCATGGGGTTGTTCTCAACAATCTCGTATTTCTCTCCGCCCTTAAGCTCGCGATACTCGTTTGTTTTGAAGTCGCTGAAGCGCACAACAACAGGCCGGGGCTGTATAGCCCTAGCAACAGTGGCCACGCCCTCTGCAAGCTTTTCCACAAACTTTTGTCCCTGCGCAATCTCTATGAGGTAAAGTGGATGTTCTCCAATGTAGCTGGCCAAGATAAACTCGATCCGCATCAGACCAATGCCCTCAAAGGGCAGGTCCTTATAATCCTCAATCTTCTCCGGAACCCCAAGGTTCATGTAAATTTTTGTTGCAGTCACTGGAACAAACTGGAAGACGCCGCTAGCGAAAGATGTTCCAGCCGATGTTGGTGGATGTTCAGTCATGGCGGGAACTATGCCTTCATAAACAATTCCGCTTCTCGCATCAACAGTATATTCTTCACCACTAACCATAAGTTTTGTAGCGTTTTCGGTGCCAACAACGCATGGTATGCCCAGCTCACGGCTTACGATGGCTGCGTGGCATGTTATGCCGCCTTTATCGGTGACTATGGCGCCCGCAAGCCTCATAAAGGGCACATAGTCCGGATTAGTCATGTCTGTGACAAGGATGTCGCCCTTCCGCATAACCTTGGCGGCCTCCTGAGGGTTTAAGACAACTTTTGCCACTCCGAAACCTATTCCCCTCTTGCCCGCTGGTATGCCTTTAACTACAACTTTTAACGCCTCTTGCGGTTTGGCTAAGCCAACTTCAACCTTTTCGGGTGCCTCAGCGGCTTTTAAGCTCCAAACGGTTTCTGGTCTTGATTGCACAATTAAAACATTTTCCGGAAAGCCTAGTTCGCTGTCAATAGCCCATTCAATATCTTGCGGCTTACCATAATGCTGCTCAATGTTTTTAGCCAACTCGGCTAGTTTGAGAACCTCCTCGTCCGTTAGGCATGGCTGGTTCTGTTTTTCAGCTGGCACGTCTAAATGCACAGTTTTGCCGGTGGTGGGGTCACGGGCATACATCACCTTTTTAGTAGCAATGCGCCTCTCAATGATTTTCATGGTTTGCTTGTCAACAATGAACTCGTCTGGAGTGACAGCCCCCGAAACAACAGCCTCGCCTAAGCCATAATTGCCCTCAATAACAATTTGGTTCGGGTCTCCAGTGACAGGGTTTATTGTGAACATGACGCCGGCGGCTTTAGCGTGAACCATCTTTTGAACACCAACGCTTATGAGAACCCTTTCATGGGCGAAACCTTTCTGAGTACGATAGAATATGGCGCGAGGCGTGAAAAGACTAGACCAACATTTAACAGTCTTCTCAATAACCTCGCCTTCACCCCTAACATTCAAGTATGTTTCTTGCTGCCCAGCAAAAGACGCATCTGGCAAGTCTTCGGCTGTAGCGCTGGACCTAACAGCCACAAAAACATCATTCGCGTTTAAACGTTTGCACAGCTCTCGGTAGGCGGTTCGTATAGCCTCTTCTATGTCTTTAGGCATGGATGTAGATTCGATTAAGGCACGGATCTTTTTTGAGGCTTCCTCGTACTGTTTGGGGTCATTGGGGTCTTTAACAGTCTCCTTTATGATTCTGTAGATTTCGTTAGCTATGCCAGTTTCATCAATGAAACGTTTGTAGGCATACGCAGTTATTGCAAAGCCGGGGGGTATTGGAATGCCAGAACTCAGCATCTCGCCTAGGTTCGCGTTTTTCCCTCCAACAAGAGGCACGTCAGTTCTCCTAAGGTTTTCAAACCATATCACGAGGTCTGTTTTCATCTCGGTCATTGCGTTTTCGCCTCCTCAACCTGTAATTTCTCAATAACTATTCTGCAAGGTGTAGGAAGCTTCGCAGCTCCCCGCCTCAAGGCTTCCTTTGCAACCTCAACACCGTTGGCGTTCACCCTAACAGTCATAATCGTCTGGTTTGGTTCCACACGTGCCGCGGTGCCAATTGGCTTTCCAAAAGCTCGTCTCATACCATCCTGGAGGCGGTCCGCATGGGCTCCAAAGATCATCTTGTTTTCCCGAAGAATAACATGGGGGTACGGATAAACTTGTAAGAAGTAATTGTTTGAAAGTTTATCCATTAAGAGGCGGTTTGTTGCCACACGGGCAGCTTCTAACGCGTTGTGTCTAATTTGGGCTTTTTCAAGAGCCACGAGCCTTGCCTCATACTCAAACTTGGCGTTGGGATCCCCCATAGTGAACTTGGTTATTTTTGGCTGGGGGAAACCCTTAACAAACTCCCGTCGAGTGTAAGGTTGACCCTTAACCTCTCTGTAGTTTCGCGCGCGCATGATGCATCCCTTTCAGCATACACAATGGCGATATTTAAGTAGTTTGTTAAGCAAACCTAACGCTACGACACTTGATTAGGATTATGAATTTTAAATGTAGTTTAGGGCTATACGTGTAAAAAATGAGGGGTCGATCTATTTTTAAACCACATTTTCGCCAGTTCTTCATAATTCGGAAAAACTTGCTTTAAGATTGGGATGTACATTTTAACCTCCTCCTCTGTTAGATATTGAAACTGGTATTCACCCATGTATGGTGATGGCTCACCCTCCCTTGTTATGAACTCTATGTGCATGAAAGGGTCTCCCCGTTTAATGGTTATTGGGCAACGATCATTGCTTAAATTCACGATCTCAAGAGCTAATCTACCCACAAAGCCGCTATGAACTTTCGCCGCGTTAAGGAAGGATAAGCCCATCCGTCCGTACTTACTTTTGGCTGTTAGATGGGCAACATAATTCGGCGGGGTGAAAACTATCTCATAAGATATTAAGTTTTTATGCTCAAGATAATTTAGCGTCGTCTCATCTTTTACTGTTAGCACATAGCTATCGCCGTCAAGAAGGTTATAGTCGTATGGGTATATGCACTTATAATTTTCAATAAGCTCCTTTAACTTGTCCTTCCCAATGATGCACATGGAATTTTCACGCTCGAGTGGCATTTTCTAGAAATAGTAAAGCCGTTACATTATATAATTTTTCAACAAAATCCTATAAAGCGGTTGAAATAGCTATTACATGAAAATGAGAGACAAAAACCCCTCGGAGATGTTTATTAAGGAAATCCCCAAGGCAGAGCTTCACCTACACATTGAAGGCGCTCTTGAACCTGAAATGCTGATCGAAATCGCACGAAGAAACAACATCCGACCAAAGTCTGCAAGTGTTGAAGAAGCTAGGAGGGCTTACAACTTCAGAAACCTTCAAGACTTTTTAGACGTTTATTACGAGGGAATAAAAGTTCTACAAAAGGAGCAGGATCTTATGATGTAACATGGGCTTATCTGGAAAAGGCACGCTCCCAAAGCGTTTTACATGCTGAGGTGTTCTTTGATCCTCAAGCTCACACTAGAAGAGGTATAAAATTCGATGCTGTGGTGACAGGAATATACAAAGCCCTTAAAGACGGGGAGAAGAGGCTTGGGATTTCAACGAAGCTAATTATGTGTTTTTTAAGGGATTTAGATGTGGATTCAGCTTTTAAACATTGGAGGAGGCTTTGCCCTACAAGGATTGGATTGTTGCTGTTGGGCTTGATTCGGCTGAGGTTGGCAATCCACCCTCAAAGTTTCAAAAGGTCTTTGAAAAAGCCATGGAAGAAGGCTTTTTGACGGTTGCACATGCTGGTGAAGAAGGACCCGCGGAATACATTTGGGAGGCGATCAAACTCCTTAAAGTTTCCCGCATAGACCATGGAAACCACATTCTTGGCGACGAAAAACTCGTTAGAGAAGTAGTTTAGGAAAAGGATTCCGTTAACGCTTTGTCCGCTTTCAAATCTGAAGCTAGGCGTTGTAAAAAGTTTAGAGGAATATCCGCTAAAGAAAATGATTAAAAAAGGACTCCTTATGACCGTTAATTCTGATGATCCAGCATATTTTGGAGGCTATATAAGCGAAAACTACATTGCAGTGCAGAAGGCCCTTGGCTTAAACGCAGACTGCATATTTGAGCTTGCAAGAAACTCCTTTCTAGCCTCCTTTTTAAGCGAGCAAGAGAAGCGGGAAATGCTCGCAAAGTTGGAAGCCTTTAGGGTTAGAAGTTAGCTTTTGCTTCAATAAGCATTATTGTTTCAAAGAAGGGAAGGGCTAAACTTGCAATAATCTCTGCTTCGAAACCTTTAACCTCCAAAATTCGCATGGTCTCATCCACATCTGCAAATGTTGATTGCATTAATAAAACGCGGCCATCAACCTTAACATAATCACGAACTCCTTGCAAGAAACGGTTTATAGTTGCCTTGCCATTTGCCCCACCGGCCCATGCCAGTTCAACAAAAGTTTTGCCTTCAAATGGTTCTGTTGGCAAATAAGGCGCATTAAAAAGGATTAGGTCGAATTTTTTCCCTTTCTTTAATGGTGCAAAGAGGTCGCCTTGAATAAAGAACATTTTATGGGCAACACCGTTTAGCTTGGCATTTTCTTTCGCGCATCGCACTGCTGCTGGGTTAATGTCTATTGCAATCACTTTAAAGGCTTTATTTGCGGCTATGATGCCGAGGATGCCACATCCAGTTCCCATGTCAAGGACACTATCGCCATTTTTCACCGTTAGGTTTTCCGCGAATAGAAAAGAGTCTTCTGCTGGTTCGTAAACGTCTTGCCAAACATTAAAAATGTAGCTCTTGAAGAATACTCGTTTAATTGGAGAGGGCATTTGCCAATTCACCAAAGTCTTCTGGCGCCAGTTCCCTCACGCGCCTATCATGAAAGGGAAACGAGTCGGCTACTTTGACGGCTTCTTTGGAAACCTGATGCTCTCTCCTCATGAATGGTTGAATAGCATTTCTAACCTTTCTGTTGCGTTGTGTAAAAAGAGCTTGGACAAGCCTAACAAAAAGAGCTTTATCCTTTAGCTTAAAAGGCGAAGGAAGTTTCGGTTTTAAGAAAACAATTATGGAGTCTGTTTCGGGCTGCGGATAGAAAAAACTCTTTGGCACATCGTCCAAAAGCTCGACATTAAAATGATAATAGGTTAATACCGTTAACCAACCATAGTCTTCGCTTCCAACAGGCGCCAAAAGACGGTTTGCAAACTCTTTTTGAAAGACAAAAATGGCACACTCAAGCTTTTTGTCAAAGAGCCATCGGATCAAAGCTGAAGAAATATTGTATGGCGGTATAGAAACAACTTTGTTGAATGCTTGAAGTGGAAGCTCAAACACATCTCCCTCGATAACTTCAACGTTTAGCAAATCTCCAAGTTGTTCACGCAAAACTCTAACAAGCCTATTATCCACCTCAACAGCCAAAACCCGCCCACACGTTTCGGCTAAAAAGCGAGTAAGAAAGCCCAACCCTGCGCCAATATCCAAAATAACATCGTCTTTACGGAGCGTGGCATATTTAGCTAAAAGTTGAAAAATTGATGGTTCAATCATAAAGTGCTGTCCGAGACGTTTCTTCGGGAAGATTCGATGTTTTCTAAGAAGAAGCTTCGCTTTCTCAATAAAGCTCATAATGCGTTTACCAGCCCTTTTTAGCGGGCTCTTGTGAAAAGCCGATACTTGCTTTCCCCAGCCAACTCCTCTAAAATCCTCTTCGTGAGAAGCTTAACAGGGTTGGGAATTTCTGTTCGCCTCTGCAAGTCCTCAAAGCTTTCGAAAGACTTTTTCTCCCGCTCGTTTATAACTTGCCACATATATTTTTTCCCTATTCCGGGGATAAGCTCTAAGGCGTGCATCCTAGGAGTTATGGCTTGTGCAGTGTTGAAGAAGTGAACAAACCACTTTTCGCGGTTAAACACTATGCGGCTGACAACCGCTGGAAGCTCCATTTTGGCGGCTGAGGTTAACTCGTCATAGCCTATTCGGCCAATGATGTAAGTTATCTCTTCACGCGCCTCCTTCCCAACGTAAACTCGATCGTGAGGTCTCAAAGTAACACCTTCCTTAACTAAAGCCTCTAAAAGTGTGAAAAACTCTTCGCCAATGAGCTGCACCAAGGCTCCAGCCCTATAACCAGCCCTACCAGTTATCCGAACGCCAGGGCGTCCGTAGGGAAGAAAGTCTAAGACGTAAGCATATTCTTCGTAGCGTTTCTCCTTCTCCATTGCATTCCCTTTTAAAACTCATCACGTTTAAAGTACAGTTTGAAGAACTATTTCAACCTGTGTTCGTTTAAAAGTTTAACCATAGCTTCTAATTTAGAAGTTTCGATAATTTTGCGACCGCCTCCGAGAAAAACCCTAAGCTCTTCCACAGTACCAGGCATACAATTAACTATCTGAACAGCCTCGGTTTCTTCTAAACCGAATTCTTTAACAAGTTTTTCAATAAGCATTTCAGCAGCGTCAGCGTCAACTTTCGAAAACTTTGATGCATAGTCCAGCACGCGCCTCTGGAACTGGTCCAATTTTTCCTCACCAAGCCCTTCAAGCAACCTCTTGACCCGAGGGATTGTGAGGCTTTTCTCCTTAACCTTCTCAGTCTCGGCCTTTTCCAGCATTTCAACCACCCTTATAGGGCTCCAAATGCTCCGGTCTAACAATGATTTCCTTGCAAGCGTTGCCCTGCTTGACGCTTACAACGTAGCTTTTCCCACGCATGTCCACAACCTTGCCAACTTTTCCGTGATATCTTCTATGAGGCATGCCCTCTTGAACGCTTGGATCAATTTTTATAACCACACTGTTTCCCGGTTGATATTCTTGGAGTAGTTTGCTTAGTTGCATTTTGCCTTTTTGTCTAGGGTTTCTCTTAAGAAGACGCCGTGTTTTTGACCTGTATCCCTTTGACTTCCTCAATTTTAAACCTTCCTTACAATTACTTTCAAAACATCAAGTTTTATAGGCTTCGCTTTGTTACCGAGAATCTCTGAAACGCTTGGGGTTGTTCTTCCTTCATCACCAGTCACCAGCTCTTTTACATATAGTCCCCCTTGACATCTAACCTTAAGTTCAGCCCTGTTCGGTGACAATCTCTTAGCTTTAACCTTATATATGTACTTTTCCCGCGTTAAATCCGCCCGCCTGTGCAAAACCCGCAAAGGCGTCCTTTGTTTAATAACAGAGCCGCTAAGTTTCTTTTCCAACAGCTTTAAGTCTGCGATTGAAACTTCTCTTTCAAATTCCACAGTAACGCAGTAGTCTTTTTGTGCTGGCTCCGCCTTTTTCAATTTCCGCACAAAGTCTTTGTCAACAAAGCGGAGCTCTGAAACTTCAACCTTACCTTTTGCATTGACGTTAACGTCATCTTCAATTTCTTTAAGGTTTAGAAAGCGCCTTCTAGGCTGTGCTACCTCTATAACAAAGGGTCTGCCCCTTCCAAGCATGCGGGCGTCAACGTCCTCCCTTCCAGAAGCATGAAATAACGCTTTGGAACCGCCCGTAGCCTTCAAAATGGGTTCACTTATTAGCTCCTCAACGGATTCTGGATATCTTTTACCAGTCCAGTTACACTTCTCGCAGCCTTTGCCACGACAGTTGGTGCAGAACCACTTTGACTGCGGTATACCCCTAACAACTTTCTTGTAAAACCCGGCAATATGGAGCGGGTTAACCTGAGCCCTTATTTCGCCTGTTATGGGATTTAGGAGCAAAACAATGTCTGGTTTTCGATGTTCCACAGGCTTTTGGCTGTATGTGGCAATTTTCTTACCTAAGATTCTCCCAAATTCCAGCCTAATATTTTCGCCGTATTCAACGTCAAAGTAAGCCTTAAACTCGTCCTCGCGTTCCTCAACCTCAACCGGAAGTTCTATACCAACCAGAAAGTTGCTGTACTCGTATTCCCGTAGCTTTTCAACAGCTCTTTTGGCCAATACGTCAACGACTTCAAAACTGTTCCCGCATAGAAAACAAGTCTTTGCGACTTTCTTCTCGGAAAAACATCTTCCCATTGTAGTGAGAGTTTCCAACGCCCTTTTACAGAAACCATTTATCGCTAGGATTTTGAGGATTCGCGTTCCCTCATCCTTTTTCTTGCGAGCAAGAGCTTGGGCTTCCATTAATAAGATATTTTTTATGGCTTTTCCTCTTTCATCGTTTTCCATTCCACGCCCCAGAAAAGCGAATTGTCTACCTAGACAGTGGTCACATAAAGGATATTTTTCAAGCATTTGTAGGGCTTTTTCCAATATGCCCATAAAAGACTCCTTTTCAACAACTCTGAGAGATTTCAGCTTACGTCCACTGGCAGCCCCTTTCCAAATAAGGGAAGCCTCTTCTTCCTTCTTAAGGTTTTCAGCATTTTCCGCATGAGAACATATTGTTTCAGAAGTTCCTTCACATCTTTTTCGTTTGTTCCAGAACCCCGTGCCACACGCCTAATTCTTGAGGCGTTAAAGATTTTGGGGTTCTCCCGCTCCGCCGGAGTCATCGATTGGATTATAACCCGCCACTTTTCCAGTTTGTCCTCAGCAGTGTCAAGCATTTCTTCTGGCACATTGTAGGACATGCCGGGCAACATTTTCAAGAGTTTGCGGAAGGGTCCCATACCCTTCATGGCTTCAAACTGTTCATACATGTCCGTTAGCGTGAACCTGCCGCTTAAAATGGCCTTGGCCTTCTTTTCCGGAACCTTAATTTCGGCTTCGCGAACCTTTTCGATCAGAGTTTCCAGGTCGCCCATGCCTAGGAGTCTACCAACAAAACGGGATGGAACAAAAGGTTCAATGTCCTCAACTTTTTCGCCAGTGCTTATAAACTTGATGGGGGCACCAGTAGCCACAACAGCGGACAGGGCGCCGCCGCCCCTAGCTGAGCCGTCAAGCTTTGTCACAAGTATGGAGCCTATGGATGTTGCCTCGTTGAAGGCTTTGGCTTGTACAAGAGCCTGCTGACCAATGGTTCCGTCGATAACAAGCATAACCTCGTCCGGCTTGATTTTCTCCTCAAGCATCTTCATCTCCTTAATAAGCTCGCGCTCTTCTTTGTGGCGCCCAGCCGTGTCAACTATGACTATGTCTTTGTCGCCGAACTGCTTCAGCCCTTCAAACGCTATTTTGACTGGATCTTTAGCTTTTGGGTCGCCGTAAATTGGCACATTTATTCTGTTAGCGAGTTGCTGAAGCTGGTCGAGGGCGCCGGGTCGGTAGGTGTCAGCACATATCAGTGCGGGTTTTAGGCCCCTTTTTTGAAAGTATCTTGCAAGCTTTGCTGCAGCCGTAGTTTTTCCAGAACCCTGAATGCCAACAAGCATCAAAACCTTCCTCTTGCCAGGCTCAACCTTTAACGGAACAGGCTTTTCACCTAGAAAGCGGGTCAATTCTTCATAAACAACTTTAATAACGTGTTCGCGGCGCGAAATCCCTGGTGGAACCTTCTCTCGCAGGGCTCTTTCCTCTATGTGTTTAGAAATATCCAAGACAAGTTGAACATTCACGTCCGCTTGCAACAGTGCCCGCTGAACATCCCTCACAAGCTCCTTAACGGCGGTCTCGTCGATAACGGCGGCTCTAAAAAGCTTCCTTAAAGCCTCGTGAAGCGAAGCGCCAAGCCTTTCTAATGCCATGATATTCTCCTGATTTAAGACCTCTTACACGCTTAAATACATTTAAACATTCACGGCAATAAATCATCATGTTATGAGAAGCTTGAAGGTTCTAGATCCGAAATTAATTCCAGTTTTAGTGAGAAGTACTGCAAGTACTGTGGTCCGTGGAAAACCTAAAGACGTTTTGCTGACCCTTTCAAGAACCTTATAATTACGGTATTGAGCCAGAACACGAACGAGGTAAACTGTCTTAGGGTATAGGGGCTTAGCTGCAAAATTTGATGTCAAACCTCAAGCCTTGGCCAATGCAGATTTTAGACACACTTAAAAAGCAGCAGGGCGTGGGGACTTTTACAACCACAAATCAAAAAGGATTAAGGAAATATCGGGGGCTGTGCTGGAAAATTTAGTGGCGACTTAAACGCGTTCTCTTGTCGAGAGGTATGGCTACCGAGAAGTTTACGTCCGTATACCACATTGACCGTATCACGAAAAGACTTGGCTTGATAAAGGAGAACGCGAAATATGACAGATCAGGTGGCTGTTCTGGGCTTCTTACAAAATACACTCGTACAGCGCAAAACCCTTAATGTAAAGAACGCCCACTCATAGAGCTATGCGACTGCGGAAGCAAACGTAAACAAGATAGGGTTACTGCTCCAAGCCTGGATATTTTGTGTCTAAAACCTCAATTATAGCTTTAACAGTTTTTTCGCCCAACCCTTTAACGGACAACAGCTCCCTCTTTGAAGCCTGAAAAACTCGCCGCACGTTTCCAAAACGCCTTAAAAGTTCTTCCGCTCTTTCCGGGCCTATCTTCGGTAAGCTTTGCACCGTTAGTAGTTGCCTTTGCCTTAGAGTGTAAGTTTTCGGCTTGTGTTTAACAGCGATTTTTCGCCTTTCCTCCTCTTGCAGTTTCTTAGCTAAAGCATACAAAAAAATTGCTGTATGAACTTCGTTAGGAGTGAACACCACCGAGATGTTATGGTCAGCCATAACCTTAGAAAGTGCTCCCCAGAAAGCTTGCGGAGTGCGAACATATTTCAAGGCGTTGACAAAATCTCCTTCAATAATGAGGCAGGCATTTTCATAGGTTTTTGTAAGCCTTTCAGCTTGCTCGAAAAGTCTGCCGTCAAAGACTGAGCGGAAAAAGTCGTGAAGCTCTTTCCTTTCAACGGCGTAGTCTTCAGCCACCACGTAGTCTGCCGGAGTCAAAACCTTCTCGAAAACCTCGCAGCCAAGCTCCTTCAAATGGTCTTTCACATCAATGCTTTCGCGTACATCAGCAAAAACTGTTGGCTTAAACTCGTTGGACACAGCCTATACACCTCAATCAAAGTAGTGGCTTATGAGAACTTAAACCTAATATCTCACGATGCATTGCTGGGCAAACTTCTTTTACCACAAAAACCACTAATGGACATAGTGAAGTTTAGCAAATGGAAACGGTTTACATCTGCCGCCGATGCAGAAAAACCTATTCCGTCGAAGAATATTTGAGGAGCCATTTCTGTGCAAAATGTGGAACTTTTTTAATAAGGACAACGGCACATCAAACTGTAACGGAAAAAAGAATTTCAGAGGTTGAAGAACGCTTTGAGAATTTGGTTAAGAAGTTCTTTCCATACCAAAGTTTCCGCCCCTTCCAGCTTAAAGCTATAAAATTTGCCTATCAAGTGATTAAAGACGGAAAGATCGGTTTGCTATGTTCCCCATGTGGCACTGGAAAATCCATCTCAGTTTTAACAGCTTTTTTCGTGGCTAAGGAACAAAATCCTTCCATTGGAAGGCTTATAGCCCTAACTAGAACGAAAAATCAGCTTGAAATCTACTCAAGAGAGCTAAAAAACATAAAAGATCATTGTGGCGCAAGCTTTGCCGCATCCATCTTCAAAAGCAAGAAGGAGATGTGCCCCCACGTTTCCGAAGACATTAAGCTTAGGGACATAGCCTACCGAGACTTTCTCTACTACTGCAAGGGCATGAAGGAAGGATTGTTCGGCAAAACATGTGAATACTATGATAAGACATATGATGGGTGGAAGCCAAGCTGGCAAGCCTACAATCTGGTGGGCAAAATAAAGAAGATTGGACCTCTACTGCCAGATGAAACCTATGAAATATGCCGCAACGCGGAATTATGCCCATATGAAGTTACAAAGATTCTGACACGCCACGCAGACGTCGTCATAGGCAATTACAACTACGTTTTGGTGAACGCCATACGCGGCTCAATTCTGGGAAAGGCTGGAATACGCATGAAGGCGATTAACTGCGTCTTCGACGAAGCTCACAGCCTCCCATATTATGCAAGCGGCGTATTTTCAGAAGAGCTTTCATCAAGGTCTGTTAGAAGAGCCTATAAGGAGGTTAAAAATTTCAAGATCGACGACTTGGGCTTTTTGGAAGCCTTATACACCGTCATGGTGAATTTCGGCAAAAAGGTTTACAGGAACTATGGATTGGACGTTGAACACATAATCAATGGAGTAATACTAATTGAAGCTTTAACCGAGAAACTTAAAATCGACCATGAAAAACTGGGCGAGGTGCTTCAAGAACTGGCTGACAAGGGTGAACAAATCCGCGTTAAAAGGAGCGAAATGGGAAAAAGTCCAATATCTTATCTCTCACGCTGCGTGGAATTTCTATCCAATTGGGTAAGCTTAACTGGTTCAAGCTACGTGCGATACGTCAAGGTTGAAGTGGACAGAGATCAGAAAAAATGTGTAAGGCTTGGAATTAGATGCCTTGACCCTTCTTTGGCGGCTGAAATAATTAACGAGCTTCGCTCCACCATACTCATGTCCGGCACGTTGTGGAACATGGACTATTACATGAATGTTTTAGGTCTTGACAAAAGCCGCTGCCAAAGCCTAGAGCTTCCAAACCCCTTCCCATCAAGGAATAGGCTTATTGTTGTAGATGAGGCGGTTACGACGAAGTTTGAAAAACGCAACGAAATACAATGGAAACGCATAGCAGCACACCTCAGCCAAATAATCCAAAAGGTTGGCAAGAGAGTTGCCGTATACTTCCCATCATACGAGGTTATGAGAGACATATCTCAGCTAGTCAAATTGGAACAGCCACTGCTGGTGGAAGAGAAGAGAACAAAAATTATGGACGTACTCAAGTTTTTGGAAGAAAATGGTAGCTGTGTTGTTTTCGGCGTGGCGAGAGGAAAAATAAGCGAGGGCGTTGACATGACAGTGGATGGGAGAAGCCTACTTTCCGCAGTCATAATTGTTGGGTTGCCGTTTCCGAAAAAGACTCAACTTCAAGCAGCCTTATACAAATACTTTAAGGAAAAGTTTGGGACAAAAGCCATGGAATATGCTAACGACATGCCATGCTTAAATGCGTTAGCCCAATCAGCAGGAAGACTCCTACGCGGTCCAGAAGATAGGGGCGTAATAGTCATTATGGATAGGCGGGCTGCTGGAAAATTCAAACGTAAACTACCGGAAGAGTGGCAAAAAGAGATGAAAGCTTATTTGCGGATAGAGAGAATCATCACAAGAGTTGAGCAGTTTATGGCCGATAACCATTAAAGCTCGTAAGACCTTGTCCGCAAGGTTTTTACAGTTCGTCCAGCAGAACATTTCAAGGGGATAGTTTTGAGCGAAGAAATCAAAATTATTGAGAGGAAGGAAATCCCAAAAGGGGCAGTTATGATTTTCGGTTTTCCAGACGTGGGACTCGTAGGCGTTATAGCAGCCTCTCACCTGATTTCAGAGTTAGAGTTGGAGGAGGTTGCTTACATGGATTCGAGGCTTTTACCCCCGGTAATTGTTCTCCACGAAGGGCTCCCTCATTCGCCCATAAGGATTTTTGGAAACCATCAAATCCTCCTAGCAGTATCAGAAACAGCCTTACGAGAAGATCTCATCTACCCAATAATGCACACACTAATCGACTGGGGGAAGGATAAAGGGACTAAAATGATGATTTCGCTGAGTGGCATACCAGTTCAAGATAGACAAGACCTAGAAGAGCTGAAGGTTTTCGCGGCAGCCTCAAGCCCAGAAATGCTGAAGATGGCTCAGGACGAGGGCTTAGAAATTTTAAGGGAGGGCTACATGGTTGGTCCTCAAGCGGTTATGCTTCAGTACTGCGCCACCCTTGGAGTCCCAGCCTTGACGCTTTTGGCACAGTGCTTCTTCAATTATCCGGATCCAGAAGCAGCAGCCAAAGCGCTGAAGCAGTTAGCGAATCTAGCTGGTGTGAAGGTGGATATTTCAAAGCTTTTGGAAAAAGGCGAGGAAATACGTCTAAAAGCGAGGGATATGATGAAAAGGACCCAGCAGGAACTGGCGAAGATGCGGAAGACACAGGAGTACGACATACCATTATACATTTCCTAGGGAGCTGATGAAAATGTCAGATTACAGCCGCAGAAAACGCTCAATCTTCGACGTAATAGACGAGTATTTTGAAAGCTTTGAAGCATGGGCTGAAAGGGTAAGAGAAACCTTGATGGAGAGACCCAGCTGGAACTGTAGGACATGCACCATGGAACCATTAAGGGATATTATGGTAACAGCCAACGAAGTAGTAGTGACTGTTGACTTGCCCTACGCTGAGCAACATACGATAGAAGTTAAACCCATCGGCAAAGATATTATCGAGATTTCGGCTAAAATGAGGCGCAAAATAAGCTTTGACGATTTTGGCATAACTCATCATAGAGGCGAGTTCCAGAGATTCTACTGCCAAACGAGGATTCCGGTGCCTGTCTACATGAACCGCATGGAAATCCGATTCAAGCGAGGAATATTAGAAATTCGTTTGCCGAGAAAACACGAGTACGAAATTCCGATAGAATGAAGCCTCAGCTCTCCTCAGTCGTCGTCACAATTCAGACGGCTCTTCTTGCATCATCGGCTTCAAAAAAGAAAAGCGAAACAGACAAATAAGCTTAATGAAAAAATAACTAAAAACTGGCTATCTTGTTGAACGAGAAAAACAATCCTCATAGTTTTATCAGGATTAAAAATACAAAGGCACTACACCAATATGAACGTAAAGCAGTAGTTAGCAAGTTATTTCGCTCTTACAATCTTAATTTTGCCGAGTATTTTCCAATACTCGATTTCAACACCAGGAGACAGCTTAGCCTTAAGCTCTTCCTCTTCAGGGTACGGCGCGTCCAAATATTCGTAGGTTTCTAAGTCCATAATCTGGACATTCGTGGGTGTAACGGCGAAAATTTGCCCACTTCTCTTTTCTATTATAGGCACTTCGGCTGTTGCATCTACAGGTTTGACGATGCTTCTTTTAACACCGTCGAAGATGCCTATGGCAACTATTCGAGCCTTCGCGGAGCCATGCTTTCCCGGCTTAGATTTCGTTATCTCGACTATCCTGCATGGTTCACCATCAACTATTAAGTAACCTCCTTCTCTTAGGCTTCCAACATCAACAGGCTTGCTCATATTATCGCCAGCTTTAACCGTCCTACCAAAGCAATTTTAAACAACACCCATATATAAGTTGAGGTTAAAGATTTCGCTGTCGAAGGGGAGAAAATGTTCCAAAGCGCCGGTATAGTAGCCCGTTACGATAAACGAAACGCCATAAAACTTGCTAAGGACCTGGGGGGTTACATAGAAAAAAAGGGTTTAAAGGTCTACATCGAAGAAACGTTAAAGGAGAAAATGAAGAAGGGATGGAATTTCCGTTCACTAGAAGACATGAAAACAGACTTAATAATAACGATTGGCGGGGATGGAACAATTTTAAGGACATGCGTAGCAGTTCCAAAGCCAGAACCTCCAATACTAGCAATAAACATGGGTGTTCGAGGATTCCTTACAGAGGTAACACCAAAAGATGCACACACAGCTGTTGAAAGATGCCTTAAGGGCGACTACGTCATGGAAAGATGTGCAAAGCTCTCCATTAAGGCGGGCGATACAATAATTCCGGATGCATTAAACGAGGTTTTAATAGCTGTGGACGAACCAGTTAAACTGTTATACGCTAGAGTTTCAAAAAATGGTGAGCACGTTTTAGATTGTCAAGCTGACGGGCTGATGGTGGCCACCCAAACTGGTTCAACAGGCTATTCGCTATCAGCCGGAGGGCCAGTTCTAGACCCGAATGTTGATGCTTTCGTTTTCACCCCCATATGCTCCCTGAGCGTTTTACGCTCAATAGTTTTCCCAAGCAACTCAAAAATCACTATATCAGTTTTAAGACCTAAACGGGTGATGATTGTTGTTGATGGGGCTTATAGGCACATTCTAGAGTCTGAAACCCCATGCGTAACAGTTACACGTTCAAATAACTGGACAACATTTATCAGGTTTCGGGAAAACTTCTATAACCGTTTAAGAAGCAGGCTTATCTTCCGCGGATTTGGAGGAAAAATCTAACGGCGATTTCTGGCAAAAAAGTCGTTATTCTAGACACCTCAGCTTTTGTGGCCGGCTTCGATCCATTCTCGATAAGTGAGGAGCAGTATACGGTCCCAATGGTCAGGGAGGAGGTTGCAGGAAGCCACATAGCCAGAATACGGTTTAAAACAGCCATTGAAAGTGGACGCCTAAAAATTAAGGCACCAGAAGAACTCTATATAGAAAGAGTCAAGGCAGCAGCTAAAGCCGTTGGCAATGCCTTCTGGCTTTCTGAAACAGACATAGAAGTTTTGGCTTTCGCATTACAGCTGAAAATGCAAGGTTTCACGCCGATTGTAGCTACAGACGATTATTCCATTCAGAATGTAGCGCGACATCTAGACATAGAGTTTGCACCCCTTGCAACTTTTGGCATACGCTTAAAATTGAAGTGGGTAAGGTATTGTCCCGCATGTCACAAAAAATACCCATCGGACTACAAGTCAAGGAGATGCCAAGTCTGCGGAACAGAGCTTAAAAGGAAACCTTTAAGAAAAATCTAACAAAAAGTTGACTGCTTGGGCGAACTACAATGAGTTATATCGAAAGAAAAGTTGCATACTTTAAAGGTGCTGGAAAGGTGAATACGGACACGCTGTTAGGTATCGTTAAGGAGTACGCTGAAAAGGAGGGTGTAAGAGACATTGTTGTTGCGTCGACAACTGGTGAAACAGGAGCTAAAGCCTCAAAAATTTTTAGAAATTATAACGTTGTAGTTGTAACCCATCATGTTGGCTTTCAGAAGCCCGGAGAAAGCGAACTAAAAGAGGAATTTAAAAAGGAAATCTTAAATAACGGTGGCAAAATTTTCGCAGGAACTCATGCCCTTAGCAGTATTGAGCGGGCTATCCGAAAAAATTTTGGAACTCTTCAGCCCCTTGAGCTTATGGCGAATGTTTTAAGACTTATGGGTGAAGGCACAAAAGTATGTGTGGAAATAGTTCTCATGGCGGCTGATGCTGGACTAATTCCAGTAGACAGAGACGTCATAGCCATGGCCGGAACTGGCAGTGGTGCTGACACTGCATTGCGTATTCAACCGGCAAACAGTGCAAGATTTTTCGATTTAAAAATAAAAGAAGTTATAGCAAAGCCCTCCAGCTTTTAGATATCATTAGATTCGCGTTTACTCAAATAGATTATATCGTAATGCTCTACATATCCACATTTTTTAAAAAGTTTCTTCGAAGCTTCATTCTCGTCCTCGATTAGCGCACAGAAGATCTTGACGCCGTTATTTCTGAGCACTTTTTCAGCCTCAGCAATTAATGCGCTTGCAACACCGCGGCGCCTAAAGTCAGGATCTACTGCCAGCCGGTTTATCCAACCCTTTCGGCCATCAGAACTGGCAATAACTGCGCCGACTAAACGGTCATTTTCAAACGCCCCCAAGAAACACTCCGGTTCTGCACTTATCTGTCTTGTTAGGGCCTCCTTGCTGTCTCGTCCTTTTGGTTTGTAAGGTAGGCCTGCTTTACGCCAAAGATTAATGAGCTCTTCGTAATGGCCTATTGTTAATCGTCGAATTTCCATGGAAAATTTTAACCTCTACCTCTCCTTTTCAACTTCCTTTATAACATCCTCAATTATTTCCAGTCCGGCGTCTACAAGCTCTCTTGTGATGTTGAGGGGCGGCATAATCCTTAGGGTTGAGATCCCACACGTGATAACAGCTACCCCGCGCTTCCATGACCTTATCATAATTTCATTTGCTTTTTGGGACGCTGGTTTCTTGCTATCCTTATCTTCAACAAATTCAACACCAATCATTAAACCCTTGCCTCTAACGTCCCCGATTATTTCGCTCCCCTCTTCCAGATCCCTAAGCCTTTTCAGCATATAGTTCCCTTGCTTTGTGGCGTTATCCAACAGTCGTTCCTCTTTAATGGTATCTATAACGGCGATTGCTGCAACACATGAGAGCGGGTTCCCGCCGAAGGTGCTGGCGTGCGAACCTCCAACCCAATCCATGATTTTTGCTCTGGCAATAGTTGCGCCTAGCGGCAGACCAGAAGCCAATGCTTTAGCGCTACATATGATGTCTGGTTCAACATTCCAGTGTTCAATGGCGAACCATTTCCCAGTTCTCCCCATCCCAGACTGAACCTCATCGTCTATTAAGAGAATACCGTATTTGTCGGCAAGCTTTTTTAGGCGTTGGAAGTATTCCGGAGGCGGGATAACATATCCTCCTTCACCCTGAATAGGCTCGAAAACTATTGCAGTAACATCTTCTGGTGGTGCATACTTTTGCAATACAAACTCGTCTATAAAGTCGACGCACCAATAGTGGCATTCAGGATATGTCTGTTTAAAGGAGCAACGATAACAGTAAGGGTATGGAACATGGTTAACTCCTGGCATTAAGGGAAAGAAGTAACGTCTTTGGGTTGGTTTGCTAGATGTCAAAGACAAGGAACCAATTGTCCTTCCGTGGAACGCGTTGATGAAGCTTATGAAAAGCTGTTTCCGCGTGTGCCACTTTGCTAGTTTAATCGCCGCTTCAATAGCCTCTGTTCCGCTATTGCCAAAGTAGACCTTTTTCTCAAAATTTCCAGGAGTGACTTCCGAAAGCTTCTGTGCAAGTGCTATAACCTCGTTATAGTAGAAGTCGGTATTAGAGTAGTGAAGGAAGCGGTCGCACTGCCTTTTAATGGCTTCAATAACTTTGGGATGGTTATGTCCGACGTTTAAGCATGCCAAACCAGAATTGAAGTCGATGTATTCATTTCCATCAACATCTCTCACCACACAACCTCGACCGGACTCAACGACAAGAGGATAGAAGCGCACGTAAGATGGCGAAATGAACACCTCATCCTTCTTTACGAGTTCTCTCGCTTTTGGTCCCGGCGGGGTTACAACAATTTTCGGATAATCAGCCATATGCCTCACCAAACTGGATCTAACGTTTTGGCCAAAATAGGTTATATAGCTATCTGTTATAACCTCCGGAAAACATCATTTACAGTGTAAAATAGCGTAATTTCAGCGTATAGTCCCGATGCGAGATTATTGGTTACAACCTTTTTATGGTTTTACAACAGTTATTTCGATAGTTGAAACGTTGGTTCTCTGTCCTTCGCCGCGAGTGACCTCCTCAGTGCCTATTTTGATTTCTTTTAGCTGTAAGTCCTTCATGAAAGCCCTTCTTAATAATTCAACAGTGTCGACTGCTCTGCTAATCGCCCGTCCCCTCGCCTTCACAACAATTTTTTGAGCGCCAGTGTTGAAGAAGGTTAGGCAGGCGACCACATAGTTCATTATTGGTTTCTTACCGATCAACACTGTATTTTCGTTTACTTGCACTGGTTTTGCAGTTTTTTCCTCTTTGACGGCCTTCTTAGGCTTTTCTTCTGACATTTACAACCTCCTTTTAGCATTTAAACGCTACAGTAGCAATTGAATGGTATCATTATGCTGTTGGAGTTCTTATATTTTTCCATGAGAGGCTAAATTAGACACAATTGTTAGAAGCTAATTTTTCGGTAGTATTCCCAGTCTTCATCAACCCATCGCTGAATCTTTTCAATGTCAGCCTCTGTTAAGTGGCGGAACCTATCCTGCATAGCCAAATATTCGTTTACAGGTTTGCGCTTTGACTTATCAATTAATCGGTCGCTGGGAGGGTTAAGCCTAAAATTTCCGTTTTCGATTTCATAAAGAGCCCATATGCCGGTTTGAACAGCAAGCCGTCCAATCTCTATAGTTTTGCTCGGATCATAGCGCCAGCCAGTTGGGCAAGGAGCCAAAACATGGATATATTTGGTCCCCTTAATCTCCCTGGCTTTTTTTAACTTGTTAACAAAGTCCACCGGATAGGAAGGACATGAGGTTGCAACGTATGGTATCCCATGCGCCGCCATTATTAATGGCATATTCTTCTTCCTTTCCTTCTTACCAGTGGGCGTTGTAGTCGTCCAAGCACCATAAGGCGTAGCTCCACTCCGCTGAAGCCCCGTATTCCCATAAGCCTCATTATCGTAGCATATGTAAATGAAATTGGTTTCCCGCTCGGCAGCACCGGAAAGAGCTTGGATGCCTATGTCCACAGTTCCTCCATCTCCAGCCCATCCAACCACTGTAACATCCTCCAAGCGTCGAATTTTAAGAGCTGCCGCTATGCCGGAGCATGTTGCACCTGTAGCTTCAAAAAGCATATTCTGAAGCGGAACAGCGAAAGAAGTATAAGGATATGGTCCTTGAATAACCGTGGTGCAACACGCTGGAACAACCATGATGACCTTGTTCCCGAGGGCCTTAAAGAGGAGACGAAGAGCAATTGAGGGGCCACACCCCGCACACGCCGCATGTCCCTTAAGCAAATACTCATCTTTTGGAAACTCTTTAATTGTAACCATAATTTTCACTCCTTAAATCAACCCATACGGTTTCTTTCTCGATCCTACCTGTTTTCATCCATTTCAGCGACCTTTTGGCAATCTCTTCAATCGTTTTGAAAGTTACGTCCCGTCCCCCTAAGCCCGCTATAAAGCCAGCTAATAGAGGCCTATCCTCCATGTGATAAAGTGAAGCCTTAATCTCAGATGCGAGAAAACCCTCCATACCGAAGGATATGTGGCGGTCTATTGTGGCTATGATGCTGGCCTGTTCAGCAAGTTTTCTAATCTCTTCAGCTGGGAAAGGGCGGTAAACCCGTATTCTCGCTAATCCAACTTTTAATCCCTCTTTTCTAAGGTTGTCAACGGCAATTTTGGCTTCACTACCCATCGTCCCCATTGTGCAGATGATTAACTCCGCATCTTCACATTTGTATTTGTCAACAAGTCCCCCGTACTGGAATCCGAAGCGTTGCCCATAGTCCTTATCAATTTCTGGTATCAACCGTTTAGCGTTTTCCATGGCTTCTTGTATCATGTAGCGGAACTCCATGTACCATTCAGGCGAAACGAGGTTTGCATGGGAAAAGGGATTATTCACGTCTAAAATCCATCCAGACTTGTATGGGGGCAGAAATGCGTCTATCTCCCCCTGATCATGAATTTTCACAGGCATGTACGTGTGAGATAAGATGAACCCTTCTAGGCACACCATTGCGGGAAGAAAAACCCGTTCATCTTCACATATTCTATAAGCCTGAATAATGGTGTCGAAAACTTCTTGGTTATCAGCGCAGTAGAACTGAATCCATCCTGTATCGCGCTGCGAAAGTGAGTCGCTTAAGTCTGGCCAGATGCTCCAAGGCGCCCCCATTGCACGGTTAACAACAGCCATAACAATTGGCAAGCGAGCACCAGAAACCCAGTGTAGAGCCTCATGCATCAAAGCCAAGCCATGAGCAGAGGTCGCTGTAAATGTTCTGACGCCGGCTGCTGCGGCACCTATGCAGGCTGCCATGGCGCTGTGCTCGGATTCCACACGAATGTATTCAGCGTCCATCTCGCCACTTTCGACAAACTCGGCAATTTTCTCCACAACGGTTGTTTGTGGTGTTATGGGATATGCAGCAATTACTTTTACTCTAGCTGCTTTGGCAGCATAGCCAGCAATGTGATTTGCAGTATCTATTATGATTTGCGCCACTATTCCTCCTCCCTTTGCATGGCTATCGCCTTAACCGGGCATTCGTTGGCGCATATACCGCAACCCTTACAGTAGTCATAGTCAACTTCTGGGGAGTCATCCTCACGCCTTGTTATGGCTGCATCTGGGCAGTAAACCCAGCAGAGCGTACATTTCGTGCACTTTGAATAGTCTATCACGGGACGAAACGTTCTCCAAGATCCAGTCTTTCCCATGCTTCCAAAGGTTGGATAAGATATGGGAGTGAGGGGTTTATTCCTACTTGATCCAGGAACAGCCAACTTTTCACCATCCCTTAAATAGGCGCTCGTAGGCAAGCTCAGCGGCACGGGCATTCTTCTCCCCAGCGCTGCCCCGCCAGTTCTCCCTTATCGCTTCCAAAACACTTTCCAAATGAACCTCACCTGTCGCTCGGGCAAAAGCTCCTAAAATAGAGGTATTCACGACTGGCAGGCCTGCCATACGAAGATTCAGTTCAAGGGCTATTCCTGTAGCATCAACGGTGGCAACACGAAAGCTCTCCAACCCTAACTCGTCTGGCTTTTTTGCCGTGTTCATAACTACAATTCCGCCTTTTTTGAGGCCTTCGGCGACATCTATTATTTTGTAAAGCTGCGGGTCTAAGACCACCACATAGTCTGGATTGTAGACTTGGCTGTGAAGGAGAATTGGTGAGTCGCTTAATCTCGCAAAGGCTTTAACTGGAGCGCCTCTGCGTTCGGCCCCGAAGTATGGGAAAGCTTGAACATGTTTGCCCTCAAGATGAGCGGCATGAGCTAAAAGCTGTGCAGCGGTAACAGCGCCTTGTCCGCCTCTACCGTGTATCCTAATCTCTCTAAGCAAGTCTTCCATCCCTTCTTAGAATTGGAAGGTTAAGCGGCTACCCTTATTAGTGTTTAGTTAAACATAAAGTAAAATCAATATCAAAAGGAGAAAGGCTGAGCCGAATAAGGGTACAACTGTTCTCTTTGCGGTTTGAATAACATCGTCTGTGAGTACACACAATTTCTCCAATGGTTTCCACCCAATAACTTTCACTCTGGGAATAAGTGTACTTCGGTATCCAAACTTAGCTGGCTCCATGTCTGCTAATGCATTTTTTGCTGCGTCACATATGTAGCCAACAAGCATCTGATGACTTATAACCTCGCCAACTGGATGGTACCCCCGCCTGTCAACTGTCACAGCATTAACAGCATGCGTATCCGTAGTAAAAACCTCACCTTCAGTAAAACCTAAAGACTGAAGCGCTTCCAAAATTTTTTCCCGCAAGCCAGAAACCATGTTGTTCCCATCAACAACGACATAGGCAGCTTTCTGGGAATCAACCTCAACAGCAACCACTGTTATGCCGCCCGGACCCATGCCGTCCTTGAGGCTTAATCCCCCAGGCATAACATTGGCAGCGCCAACCTTGAACGGAGCCGGGCGTTGTGAAAGCGCCTTTCTTAGGCAGGTGGCTGCAACATGTTTTAAGGCGTTTAAGGCTGTTTGCGTATCCGCAACGCCGTCTATGCTATTGTGAGCGTTAATTGCGACGCAAGATTCCAAGCCAAGCTTTTCTGCTTCGCTTCGAACAGCATCACCTAATTCTCTGGGAAAATCTTCAGTAGTCATTGGAGCAAGTGAAAACGAGGTTAAGGCTGTTTTGCCAAAAATTTGGCAGCATACAGTAGCTAAGCCATTACTAACTTTAACGAAGGGAGTAGCTGTAGCCTCTTTTGCCCTAAAGTTTGTTGATTCAAGGGTGCCTGCGATTATTTTTTGAACCTGGCTTTGGGATGCCACATCAAGTTCATGGCCCATTAATCCCAATGGCACACATGCAAATCCGCCAAATTTTTGCTCTAAGGCTACTTTAAGCATAGAAGGCAGAAGGCTGCTCCCGACATTTTTGAAAGGCCCAGGATGCACTGATGGAACAACAATAAATACTTTGGTTTTTAAACTCTCAAACTTTGTTATTGAAACCTCAATATCATGTTCCTCACTTAACTTTTCGAGGAAAACTTCCAAGGGAGCGTTTAGACCTGTAACCCAATTAAGTAGGAAAGCTCTAAAAATGGGAATAGACTGCTCGCCAACAGAGCGTTTTCCAATAAAATTCAAGAGAAAAATAAAGGAAAAACTTGAGACAATAGTGACGGCCAACGCAATAGCTAAGAAGCTCAGAATGGCTGGAACATTGATGTTATCCAGCCACCAAAAAAACACGAAAGGAACCAGGCACAAAAAAGGAGGGAATATAGAAGCTAACAAAAAGCGCGGATAATTCGTGAAGGATGTTGAGTATAAAACAATGAGGCGGAACATTAAAACAGCTGAAAAACCTAGAAGGCAAAGTTTGATTGTCCATGAAGAAGACGCCGTAAAATAAGCTACCACATAACCTATAATAATAAAGAACAACCACACTCCCCAACAGAACAGAGAAAGGGCAGATGTCCTTCTCAAATCATAAATTGGGTCCTTTTTTAATACAAACAATACTAAGAAATAATTTGTGAGAAGAGTCATAAAAAACAATGCTGAACTTAAGAGTAAACCATAGGCCAAGCTGGAAAGCGAAATATTATAAGTTGATAGAAAACCACAGATTACACAAGATGCGGCTAGAAGCTTGACTATTTTCTTGTATGGTGGGAGACTAAAAAGTGACGAATAATGTTTAACCACTTTATCCAAGTGATGGTTTGTTGCGGCGTTGTTAGTCACACTCACCCGCTCAAAGAGTTCAGATGTTGCGTGAGGCATATTAAAATGTTGCATAAAATGTAAGAGAAAGCGAACTAGCTATAAGAGGAGATGCCCTGTGGTTGCACTAATCATTACTTCGAGGAGCAAGTGTTTTATCTTTGAAAGCCACCTATATCATTGCTGGTGCCATGCCAGAACAACCTTTACCCCCGACAATATTCCACATGCTAGAAAAGAACCTAGGAAAAAGCGTCCGCGTTATTCTCGATCCCTCCTATGGCTTTGAAGGTGTTTTGGCAGCAGTAACTCGTGAACCGGCAGGGATATGGCTTTCAAACGCTGAAGCCATCGTTCTCAGGGCAACAATTGCTCAGCCTATTCCGCAAGTTGCGAGCAGAGAAGAACGTAGCGAAATATTCATTCACCTAAATTCTGTTCAGAGAATAGAGATTTTACACTCGACTCCTCGCCGCTAAAAGAGTAAGCGTGCCAAGATACATATTACTATCAGGGCTATAGCTGCTGCTATTAGTATTTCCGGTCTTACTTTAATGCCTTCTGTTTCTTCTTCAAAAAAACGTAGCAGTCCGGCGCTTGCAGCAGGCATTGGTGATGACTCGCTCTTCTTCTTTTTCTTGCTCATTAACTAATCGTCTCCAAACAGCTTCCGCACCTGACTCTTTGAACTTCTCCATTATTAACCTTGCGCTGCAATTCAAAATAGTTTTATTTAGGTAAAGGTGATAATGCGAGCGAGGTACATTAATGTCAACCCCACGTGAAGAATATAAGTTTGTGTTGAGTGTTCTGCAGAAACACCATAAATGGTTCCGGGAATGTATCCCTTTAATAGCAAGCGAGAATGTACCAAGCCCGGCGGTACGTGAAGCATTAACGACAGATTTTGGAAATCGTTACGCTGAGGGTTGGCCGGGAGAAAGAGTTTATGCTGGATGCCGCTTCATAGACCAGATTGAGTTTAAGTGTATTGAGCTTATGAAAAGGCTTTATGACGCCGAGTTTGTTGACGTTAGGCCCATTTCTGGCGTTGTAGCAAACCTTGTTATTTATACGGCTTTTACAGAGCCTGGCGACGTGATGATGGCCTTGTCCATACCATGTGGAGGACACATAACAATGGGCAAGAAAGAGCTCGGAGGTACCGCTGGTGCTGTTCACGGTTTGGTGGTTGAATACTTGCCCTTGGATTATAAAGAGTTAAACATTGATGTGGATAAGGCGAAGCAGCGAATGGAAAAGCTTGCAGCTGATGGGAAGCCGCCGAAGCTTGTAATGTTTGGAGCCAGCGTATTTCCATTTCCCCATCCGGTGAAAGAACTGGCGGACACGATACACTCGTTAGGTGGAACCATTGGTTACGACGCCGCCCACGTTGCAGGACTCATCGCCGGGAAATGTTTCCAAGATCCCCTTCGCGAAGGCGTAGATGTTGTAAGTTTAAGCACACACAAGACGTTTTTTGGTCCCCAACATGGCGGAGTTTTGTCGTGGGAAATGCACGCAGAAAAAATAAAACGTGCTACCTTCCCCGGAATGGTGAGCAACCACCACTTGCATGCTGTGGCTGGTGTGGCAATCGCCGCTGCTGAGCTCCTAGAGTTTGGAAGAGAATATGCACGCCAAATAGTCAGGAACGCGAAGGCTTTAGCCCAAGCGTTGTATGAAAGAGGCTTCAATGTTTTAGCTGAGCATAAAGGTTTCACGGAATCACACGTGATTTTAATTGACATAACGAAGTACGGCGATGGAGGATCTATTGAGGAAACATTGGAAAAGGCAAACATAATTATCAATAGGAATTTATTGCCATGGGACATTAAGGAGGGCCGCCATTTCCAGCATCCTGGCGGCATAAGGCTAGGCGTTTCAGAGGTTACCAGACTTGGAATGCGAGAGTCAGAAATGGTGCAGATAGCCGAATTCATAAAACGCGTGGTAGTAGACAAGGAGCCGCTAGAAAAAGTCGCCGCTGAAGTGGCGGAGTTCAGAAAAGACTATCAGAAAGTACACTACTGCTTCGAGAACACAACAGAGGCCTACCAGTACATAAAAATACGGTAAACTCCTCGATGGAAAAACAAGTGATCGTTTGGACTATCGGACATAGCAACCGCTCTATAAACACCTTTCTAGAGATGCTAAAGGAACATGAAATACAAGTATTGGTTGACATTCGCCATTTCCCAACATCAAAAATCGAGCATTTCAAAAAAGAAAAAATGGAAAAATGGCTACCAGAAAACGGAATAGAATACATTTGGCTAGGCAAGGAGTTGGGAGGTTACCGAAAAGGCGGATACCAGAGGCATATGCGAACCAAACTTTTCAAAGAAGGCATAAAAAAGTTCCTTGAAATAGCCAGTCAAAGGAGAACATGCATAATGTGCATGGAACCAAACCCAAAGTACTGTCATAGACGTTTTATCGCCGCCCATCTTGGAAAGAAAGGCATAAAGGTCATTCACATAACAGCCAAGGGTCAGAAAGCCTTACTTAACTTTAAAAACTAAAAGCAACACAAGCTCATTGGCAGGTGTGTGGGAATGCACATACATGAGTTTCAGGAGATTATGCGAACCCTATATTTTCACAGAGACTCACAGCGAGGCGTGGAAAAGACCTTTGATTGGCTTGTAGAAGAAGTAGCGGAACTAGGTGAAGCGTTAAGGGCAGATGATAAAAAAGCCTTAGAAAACGAGTTTGCAGATGTCATTGCATGGCTCGCATCATTAGCTAACATAACAAACATAGACCTGGAAAAGGCTGCCATCAGCAAGTATAATGGAAAATGCCCAAAATGTAAACACTCGCCTTGTCAGTGCACTTTTTAGAGCATTAACATTGACCTAAACGTTTTTGCCCAAGCCCAGTTAAAGCCCAAACAGATGGACGTTTGCTTTCTCTTTTTGCAATACCTTTAGATTCCAATAGTTTTAGGTGGTGCATAACCACGTTGTAGGGCAAGCCTGTCTCTTTAACAATTGTTTTCGAGTCCGAAGGGGACTTCTCAAGAAAATTTAGTATTAAGGTTCGAGCCTTCAAACCTAGCTTAACATTTCTAAAGTCTGTTAAGTAGGCATTTGGGTGATACTCTTCCCTGAGCATGCCCTATCAAAACAATTTTGTAATAAGGATGTAGAAAAGGTTTCACTTTAGGCGAAGCTTGTTAGGCTAATCTGTTTTGGTTTTTTACCCTCAAAAAGCGATTTAATCTCCTCCCTCACAAGCAGAATTCGTTGACTATAGTAGCGCGGCAAGTCATACTTCTTAATTATATGCTCAGCAGCCTCAAGATACTTTTCTATGCCGCCTCGATAAACTGTTAAGGTTAGTTCTCCTCCGCATGTTGGGCATTTACCTCTTAGTGGCAGACGTCGGAACCGTTTATTGCAAGATTTGCAGCGGAACCCTTGCATTGAAAAGGCTCGAAGATTTCCGGCAATGTCACGGATAAAATGCTTTGTTAAGACTTTTAAAGCAACTCTTTTTGCGTCCACGGCCTCAATTTTCTCGGCAAGCGCTAACTGTCCGTTAAGTTTTTCGACCATAGTTTTGAAACGTTTGTAAGCGCTTTCCTTATTCCCCACATTAATATTTGAAACAGGCACCGTAAAGCGGTAGCCTTCATATTGCGCTTCGGTTCCAAGGCGATGTTCAATGAGGTCTATTAATTGGCTAACATGTTTAGCTTCAATTTTTTCCAAAGTCTTCTGGTAAAACTCTAATGGGTAGGTGCTAGCCACATCAAAATCATGAGCTTGTCTTTGCACCTCTTTTGGATTAACAACTGATATCAGCAGTATAGGCGCGTCCATTATACCGCCAATCTGCGCTGGTAAGAAAACCTTGGAAAAGTTAAGCAGTAAATCAAGCGCAAGTATTAGGGCGTCCTCGTCGCCGTCGCAGTCCCTGCGTTTTGCAGAGTGCCAAATTGGATGAGCATAACAAACATTTAAGCTTGTAAAACCAATTATCCGACCAAGGACACCAACAGATGTGTGGGGTGCCAAACCGATAACTAAATGTCCAACAAGATCTTCAATCCGACGAACATTGTAATATGGCTGCATTCCATATACTTTCATAAGAAGTTCGTCAATAAAATTTGCCACGCGGACAAGATATTCTGCACATTCGGTGGGTATGACAACATCTTGTATTTTCAGCTCGCAGATCTGCTCTGGACCTGTTAGAGGATTGCCCAAAAAATCGGTTGTATAACCAAGCCGAACGAGTGTTTCTACGGAAACTCCCACTTCTGAAGGCTTAAAATGCGTTAATGGAGCATTTGTTACATCAAAACGAACAGTTCCATCCTTGTAAACGGACAAGTCGTACTTTGCCCGCAAAACCCCCTTTTCGAGAATCTCTGGAGTTTTAGTCTCGTTGGTTAAGCCCTTAACACCCTTTAAAGCCTTTAAAGCTGAAACGCCTAGATGAGCGCACGCCCGATCCAGCAACTCCTTAATGTTAATGTTTTGCCGCCCGTAAGGGACGGCGGAAACGTTGCAAAATGGACATTCGCCACCACCGCTAAGCGACCTACCACATTTTGGACACGAATATTCCAAAACCGTTTCAGAGCCACATACAGAGCACTTTATTCCAAAAGCATTTGTTTTACATAACGGACATCTGCGTTTAACAACCTCCACAAAAACATTTCCACGTTCAGCAGCCGTCAACACATCCCTATGGAGACCGCCCGCTAAGCCTACGGGGAACAAAACATGCACAAGAGGCTTCATTTCCCGTCTTTTGGCCTTTTCAGGCCGCCCCATTCTTGCCCCAACAAATGTTGAAGCTTTATCCTTAACAATCACGTTGCACAACTCTTTAAGAGCTTCTAAAGCATTTTTTGCATGGCAAAAATCACTGTTAGCAGCTTTAGCGCCAAGACAGAAGGCGAAAGCACATGCGTTGTCCCCTTCAATGGTTATATTATCCTCTACTACTTTATGGGGTAAGCATATTGCCTCTAAAGCCCTTTTAACATTCTCGTCCATTTTGCCGACTATGCGGTACGCGAAGCCCCCATCATATTCCACTGTAGCTGAATATAGCCAATCCCTAAGAAGCTTAAGCTCCTCAACGGAGTCCAAACTAGACCAAAATAATGTAAAGGCTGGATGAAGCGGAATTCCAATATTAAAGGAAAGCGTTATAGCTTCTTTACACGTAGGCTTTTTCATAAAGGGGTTTTCGAGAAAACTTTTTAGCCTATCGCTGGATATTCCGGCGACCGTTGCAGCCCCTTCAAAATTTCCTCCAAATCTTTCAATAATGACTTTTCTTAAATCTTCAACCCACCACTCTTCAACGTAACCAGCGGGAGCGAGGCCCTTTCCTTGGTAAAGGAAATCTCCAAAACTGATGAGGATATCGCCTAGAAACAGGATTTTCTCTATTCTATCCTTAACATCGCTGAAGTTTTCGCCAGTGACCCGCACCACAGACCCGTCTTTTAATTTTACTACTGGAGGCTCCAGGGTGTCAACAGGTACCGCAATGCCACCTTTCCCAGGAAGTTCTAATCGAAGTTGGGTGCCGCCGGCGATGAAGCTTTGGAGGACGAGCATTGTGGCTGGATGGATTCCTACAGCTGTCAATCCCGTGTTTCTTGCTCTTCCATAACGCAAGCGAAAACCTCCATGTCTACCTGGAAAGGAGAATATGGGACGCCCAGCAACAATGTCATCCATAAAGCCCGACGCCTTCCTCTCAGACATTTTTCGAATTTCCTTAAGCCAATCCCAGCCCTGAATACCCAGTTTCTCTACAATGGCCCAAACCTTTGAAGCCCGTCCGACAACGCCATCATTAACAACCCGAAGCGCTCCGCCTCGAACCCTATTAGTTTCGATACGGGGTAAGTTGCGGTAGGAGGAAACCTCCACCGGATTAGATTCCGTGCCGGTTACCTCCACAGGCAGCCAACGAAGCGCCCTCTGCAACTCATCATCTGAAACGTGATATTGGAAGCGGCTCACACTGCGCTCATAAAGCCTAACCTCCTCAATGAAACGGGCAATCTCCTCTTCAGTGGGCTTATAACGGTCTAGTCCAAGAATCCTACGGATAAAATCGCCAATAACAAGGGTGAGCGCTTGGTCCGTGCCGCCGGCAGAGCGTATAGGACCAGCAAAATATATAGCCAGATACTTTGATCTATCATGGTTGGTTTTTATCTTGACCTGAGCGACTCCTTGTATCGGAGCGGCGGTGACTCCCTCGGTGAGAATAGCCAAGGCTGTGCGAATGGCTTGCTCAGCTGCTGCCTCCGGCTCTAAATGCCCAAACCTTCCATAAACAATTTCCTCAGCAATTTTGAAGGCAAGCTCCTCCCGTGAAAGCTTTGAGCTTAATTCTCGTATTCTCTCTGCAACACCTTTTGGGCCAACCAGCCCTTCGATAAGGTCAGCCATGTCCCTTGCAACGGTACATTCTGGCGCAAGTTTCGGATCAAAACCCCTTTCCCGTGCTTTAGCAGCTACCATGTACAGCTGTGCGAATTGTCTTTCTAAAGCCGAGACATATTTCTCATAAGATTTGCTCATTTGAATGCCCAATCAACCACTCGTTACTTCTTTGGCATGCGGCTACATATTTCTATTTTCTGACACAAAAGAGGCAAAGTAAACATTTGCCTCAAAGCACCAAAGTCATCAAAGTTTATTCAGAAAATGAAATCCTTTAAAGTTATGTCACGCTTTAAAGCTCTTTAAGCCTTCAACAATATCTGATACCTTGTCCCTAACCTGACCATTCTCGACAACATTACCAGTAACAATAATGTCCGCGCCTGCAGACGCTGCTGCCAGTGCCTGTGCCCTTGTTCTTATTCCACCTCCGACGATTAAAGGAACATCAATACTTTTCTTCACAACACCAATCATTTCTTTAGGAACAGGCTTTTTAGCACCCGAACCTGCTTCAAGATAGATAAACCGCATGCCTAGATATTGCCCTGCTAAAGCGTGGGCAACGGCCAATTCTGGCTTGTCATATGGTATTGGCACAGCCTTTCCCACAATGCCGGCAGTGCCACCTTCACCAACAATGACATAACCCAGCGGAATTGGCTCGAGGCAATACCGCTTGATTAAAGGCGCACCTAAAATCTGCGCACCTACAATGAAGTACGGGTCGAGAGAGTTTAAGAGAGACATGAACCATATGGCATCTGCGTAGCGGCTTATACTTGTGACATTGTTGGGGAATAAGATTACCGGAATGTCTACAGCCCGCTTAACGGTCTTAACAACATCATCCAAGTGCTTAGCAGAAATAAAGGTGGAGCCACCTATCATAATTGCCGACGTCCCGCTGACTCTTGCTCTTCTGGCGATTGCTGAAGCCTGGGAAGGCGTGACTTTTTCGGGGTCGATTAGGGTTATATGAATTGAACCTTCCGATCTGATTTTATCGAGCAAATATTTTTCAACAGCTCCTATCAAGGGTTATCCATCCTTTCACGCTGTTTCCTTGACCTCCGGGGGTTATAATCTTCTAGCATCAGTGTAAATTTTGTCAGTAAACATGCAGTATATGTCTATCTCGCCAAGAGCACCCTTAACTGGAAACTCCTCCTTAGCCCCGCAGCTGCCGCAGCTTACAACTGCTCTTCCTTCATCCCGAAACATTTCTACACGAACTGACGCCTTTCCACACATAGGGCATGAAAAGAATTTTGGCAAACGCTTCTTTGGAATGCGGACAACCTTCCGCCTTCTACGCCCCATACATCAATCCTTCAACGCACAGTGTTTAAGGTACACCTATTCATTATCCCATCTTCGTCCTTAAATACTTGCCTCATCCCATAAACATTGAGGATGCAAAACTTTGAAACTAACACCATCAGTTTTGGAACTAGACTGGACGGAAGTGCAAGAAAAAATACAGCGTTTCATAAAGGACTATGTAGAAAAGGCGAGGGCTAATGGCATAGTTTTAGGACTTTCAGGAGGCATAGATAGCAGCACAGTGGCGGCACTATCCGCAAAAGCCGTTGGAGGAAACAAGGTTTTGGGGCTCTTGCTCCCAGAGAAGGAAACATATAACCCAAGAGACATGGAGCACGCGAAGCTTGTAGCAGAAAAATTCAGACTGAAAACAGAAACTATAGACATAACGCCAGCATTGGAGACGCTTAAAAAAACAATACCAATTTTTGATGCTGAAGATAAGCTCTCCAAGGGCAACTTGAAAGCACGAACGCGAATGCTCTACATTTACTATTATGCCAACAAATTGAACTTAATAGTGTGCGGAAGTTCGGACAAATCAGAAACAATGATGGGGTACTTCACAAAATGGGGGGACATTGCAGCAGATATATCCCCCATAATGGACCTCTACAAAACTCAGGTAAGAGAACTGGCAAGTCACATGGGTATACCAAAAGAACTTGTGGAAAAACCGCCATCTCCAGCCTTGTGGCCTGGCCAGACAGCAGAAGAGGAACTGGGAATAAAATATGAGTTATTAGACCTTATTCTATACGGACTCGAGCATTTCATGAAAACTGAGGAAATAGCAAAGCAGCTGGGCCTAGAAAAAGAGTTGGTGGAGAGGGTGGAGGAGCGATGGCGAAAAACGGAACATAAAAGAAGGACGCCATTGACAACGAAACTTCAATATAGGACTGTTGGGTTTGACTTTAGAATGCCATCTACACGATAAGGAAGGAAAAATGTGAAGGAAAAATTCTTGGTCGCCTTAGCCCAGATAAGCTGCAAAAGGGGAGACAAAAAGGCAAACATAAGAAAAATCGAAGAATACACCGCGAAAGCAAAACAGCAAGGCGCAGAACTAGTTATTTTTCCTGAACTTTCATTAACAGGGTACACGGTAAGAGATGAACTTTTTGATTTAGCCGAAACAGTCCCTGGACCATCAACAAACGCTGTAATAAAAATTGCGAAAAAGCATGATACCTACATCGTGTTTGGGATGCCGGAACTCAGTGAAAAGACGCAAGCAACAATCTATAACTCAGCGATTCTCGTTGGACCTGAAGGCTACGCAGGAAAATATAGAAAAATGCACTTACCAACCCACAGCGTTTTTGAAGAGAAGAGATATTTTAGACCAGGACACCATGCCGGTGTATTTAACACGGACATCGGAAAAATTGGTCTAATCATATGCTACGACATCTTCTTCCCAGAAATTTGTCGTCTAACACGCCTAGAAGGCGCACGGATGATGGTTTGCATTTCAGCCTCACCGACCGTTCGAAAATCATTTTTTGAGACTTTAACGGTTGCAAGGGCCATTGAGAACGCAGCTTTTCTGGCCTATGTTAACCTTGTGGGCATAGAAGACGGGTTACAATTCTGGGGTGGAAGTAGACTAATAGCCCCAAACGGGAAAATGATCGCCAAGGCAAAATATGATGAAGAAGATCTTGTGGTCGGCGAGGTGAACTATGCTGATATAAAACCTGTGGAAACCTTTGTTCCAACATTGAAAGATTTGCGTCCGGAACTCTTCGGCGAATTAAAGGAAAAAGCGGAACAGCTCTAAAGGCAGCCTTTAAGCCTTTTTATAGCCTTCTCTATCCGGTTAAATGCCTCTTCTAACTGTTCATAAGCTGCGGCGTAAGAAATCCTAACGTACCCTTCACCGTAGGAGCCGAAGGCCGAGCCCGGAACAGTGGCAACACGCACTTTTTTAAGTAGTAGTTGGGTAAACTCCTCTGAAGACATATTAAAGGCCCTTATATTCGGGAAAATGTAAAAGGCACCTTTGGGAAGAACACATCTAAATCCCTCAATTTCGTTTAACCTCTTAAAAGCAAATAGTCTTCGTTTATCAAATTCGGCTACCATCTCCTTAACAAAGTCTTGTGGTCCCTTCAAGGCGGCTAAAGCAGCATACTGAGCAAAAGTGTCTACGCATGCAACAAGATACTGGTGGCAAAGCCATAGTGGTGCTATCAGTTCTTTAGGACCGTAAACGCATCCAATCCTTAAGCCCGTCATAGCATAAGTTTTGGAAAAAGAGTTCACAATTAGAGTACGTTCCCGCATTTCTGGTAAAGCCGCTAGGCATCTGTGTCTTTCTCCATCGTAGACTATCTTTTCATAGACCTCGTCTGAGATCACAATCAAATCACGCTCAGCAGCGATCTTAGCTATCGCTTTAAGTTCATCATACGCAAGGACTGCCCCTGTTGGGTTGTTTGGGTAATTCAGGATCATCACACGTGATTTTCTGGTGATAAGTGACGTCACATCATCAATAGAGGGTTTAAACCCGTTCTCCTCTAAAATAGGAATTGAAACGGGAATTCCGCCCGCAACCCTAACACTTGGCTCATAACAAACAAAGCCTGGATTAGGGATTAACACTTCATCGCCTGGATTAACTAGCGCCATCAAAGCAAGAAAAATCGCCTCGGTCCCACCGACCGTGATTAACACCTCAGAGTCTGGATCGTATTGAAGACCGTACTCCTTACGGGCCTTCTCAACTAAAGCTTCTCTAAGTTCCGCAACGCCATTAGTTGGAGCATAATGCGTTTTACCCGCTAATGCAGCTTTACAGCCCTCCTCTAAGGCATGTATTGGTGGGGTAAAGTCTGGCTCTCCAACACTTAAATTAATCATATTGGGTATTTCTTGTGCCAAAGCAAAAAACCGGCGAATTCCAGAGGGCTTTATGTTTTTTAGGCGTTCAGAAGCCTTAAATTGCAATGCTGAGCGCTCTCCTTATCACGCGCTATACACTCGCGAGTATAAGGGTTGCTTCTTAAATGTATATTTTTTCATGTTAAACAAAATCTTTTTAGATGGCCAGTATACAAAAGTGTATTCAACAAGCATAACCCATAGGAGGAAAAACATGAATGTTAAAAAATAGTGTTCACTTATGGCTAAAAAAGTCTTTAGAAGACCCCATAGTCAAAATACTGACAAAAAACAGCCATTTAACTAAAACACAGCTAGAAACACTACTCATAGACGTTTTAGCCGAAAATATTGCAGGTAAACCACTAAAATATGATGAAAAAGCCAGATTACGACTAACAAAGGCGAAAATAAGCCGTGGAGCTTTCAACAGAACTTTAAGGCAAGCGCAGGGAAACGTAATAAAAGCTATCTATACTGTGCTGCTCTTAGGGTATTTAGGGATCTTCGAAAGCACAGTTCTCGATCAGTATATTGAAATATCAAACAAACTGCAAGAATACATAGAAGCCCACAAAAGTTTATCAAAAAAAGCTGACCAATCAGGGGAGCAAATAAAATTCCTGAAAATGCTAAGAGAAGAGCTTGAAAGCAGTCTAAGAACCCTTTCAAATCCATCCGAAGGCCTCTCGTGACATCACAAATCACAATAAATTTCGTAAAGCCTCTGCGTAAGCAAGGAAGCATTAAAAATAGGCTAAAATAATCAAGGAGTCAAAATTTGTTGTCTCTCTGAAGGTCAGGCGATTTTTTATTTTACATGTGACATGTGATATCATATATTTGTGCTCAGAACCATAAACTTTAAATGGCTTTTATGGTTTAAACTGTGATGTGTGATGTAACGTGATAAGTTCACAGAATGCTACTAAAAGATCACGGGTGGAATTACATGGTTGACCTTTTAATCATTGTCGCATTTATTTTCTTGGTTACGGCTTTTAGTGCTGCTTTTGGGTATTACAAGGCCGTTGTTAAAATCAGAAAGGAATATGAAATGGCGAAGGAGGCTTTTAACACTATAATCTTGAGTTTTAGCAGGGAGCTTAGGCGTGCAACAGAGTGCTTACAAGCTATTTCTTATAAGGTCGAAGCTAACTCTGCTAAAAGTGGCGATGCGTTAAAAACCGTTAGAGAACTGCAGAATCGACTAAACCTTTTGGAAGGTGAAACAAGGGAGCTGCTTGAAGACAAGGAGCGAATGTCAATTCGGCTAAGCGCTATAGAAAAACAGTCCCGTGACATCACCGAAGCGCATAATGCGATTCTAGCCAGAGTTTCACTCATTGAGGAAAAAGCCCAAAAAGCGTCTTCCCTGCCCGAGTTTGGAGTTGAAACGGCTATACCCATAAAGAGGGAAAAAGCATTAGCCAAATTAACAGAAACAGAGTTAGCGGTCTTGGAGATGCTTGCTGCTGAAGGCCCTAAAACAGCTCCGGAGATTAAGGAAAGAGTCAGGCTTAGCAGAGAGCACACAGCTAGGCTTATGAAGAAGCTTTACGAGGAAGGCTATTTAGAAAGGGATTCAAGTAAAATCCCCTTTAAGTATAACGTGAAGAAGGAAATGGAGAAATTTTTAAAAAAACCAGAAACAGAGACCGCCTAAGAAAATAATTAGCTATCATTGGGTATGTAATGCTTTGTTATAGCCTGTGGAGGGCTGGGCGCCATTCTATATTTGAAACAGTTAGAAGCGCCAGCTTTAATGAGCATCCCTTTACTAGCCATCCTAGAAAGGTAAGTAGCCACTGTGCTGAGGCTTATAGGCTCTTTAAACTCTTGCTCGTAAGCTGCTTGAACCTCTTTTGATGAAAACCAAACTATTGGAAAATGTTTCTGAAGGATAGCTATCAGCTTATTATATTTCGACTTTTCAGCAGCTGCAACATTGACCACTGGATTGGCTCCGCTTGATGTAACTCCGCCTAGCAATTCCATTAGCTCTAAGAGCCGAAGGGCTTTATCTCGTGTAATCCGCCCCTCAAAGGCTATACTATACTTATTACCCTCATTGTCGAAAACTTCTATTCGCATTTTCTTAGCTAGCACTATTGTTGGCACCGCAAATGCTTTTTCACAAGTTTTTGTGCTTCACAAAATATAGCTATTGCGGTGAAGTTTGAAATTTAAAAAACAGTATTTTTAAGGTAAAAACGAAGAAGAAGCCAGTTTTCCAAAGATCCTAGATAACAAACTTCACAAAAAAATTATCTGACTAAATGGGAAATATATTCACTTTGACTTTTAATCTCCAGAAGAAGAGAGGGGGTGTCTTTTTCGCAGAGAAGATACAAGAAAATAGCAACATTGGGAAAAATTAAGGAGGAAAAACACCATAACCAAATAAACTTCACAAGAATTTAACACGGTGTGAATAACGATTAAGTTTCACTTACCCTTTGCGGAGGATACACTTTTTAGAACTGTGAACCTTTTAAGCATCTGCATTAGTCTTCCATAGCTGGAGGAGAAGCGAACCACCCCATTATTTCCGCTGGAAGAATATATAAAAGTTAATTTTTGATTTTTCAGAGTTTGCGCGTCAAACATTTAAAATTAAAGTCTAAAAATTTCTACGTGAAGCTTTTTACTTTGCAAAATACCTTAACCTTTCAGAGTATTTTCTTTTCCTAAAGAAACAGACTTTTACCTTCCCAATTTTAGAGTTTTCCAGTCGAAAGCAAGGGGTGCCCTTTTTTTCTGTTGCCAGATCGTTCAGTGTTTTTAGGATTTTTCTGTTGCTCGTTTACTTTTCTGTATGGCATACTTTATTTTAATACCTTGAAAGTAAAAGAGCAAATGCGCCTTGAAAAATTAAGTCGTAACAGGAGGAAGGAGTGTTAATGAAAGATGCAAGCATACTTGACGATGTCTTTGATAGGTTCTTTAATACGGTAGGAGTGTTTAAGGACCGGGAGGTTCTTCGTCATGACTACTTGCCTGAAAGGCTTCCTCATCGGGAAGAGCAGATCCGACGACTTGGTGAGGTAATAGCACCAATTTTGAAGGGTGCCCGATGTTCCAACATCTTTGTCTATGGGAAAACTGGGACAGGTAAGACGGCTGTGACAAAGCATGTTCTGAACCGGTTGGAGGCCAAAGCAAAGGAAGTAGGGGCCTCTGTAAGTTTTTGTTATGTGAATTGCCGCTTAGCTGGGACAGAGTACCGGGTTCTTGCAAACTTATGTCAGGGCATTCGCCTTGCAGTTCCATTCACTGGGCTATCTTTGGGGGAGGTTTTTGATAGGTTTAAGGAAGGCTTGGATATGGCTAAAAGAATACTTATTATAGCTCTTGATGAGGTAGACGCTATAATAAAGGCTCGGAGCGACATTCTCTTATACGAACTTACAAGAATTAACGAAACATTAGCCCGTAGCAGAGTCTCTATTATTGGTATTTCTAACGATTTACGCTTAAAAGAGTTCTTAGATCCCAGAGTTTTAAGTTCACTTAGCGAAGAAGAAATTGTCTTTAGGCCCTATAATGCGACTGAACTGCGAAATATCTTAGCTGAGCGAGCGCAGTTGGCCTTTCGAGAAGGAGCCCTAAGTGAGGGAGCCTTAAGTCTTTGTGCGGCTTTGGCTGCTGCTGAGCATGGTGATGCTCGAAGGGCTTTGGATTTGCTCAGGGTTTCGGGCGAAGTTGCAGAACGTAAAGGCGCAAGCAACGTGACCGAGGAACACGTTCGCGAGGCTGAGCGACTCATAGAGCATAATAAGGTGCTTGACGCCTTGGCAAATTTGACCCTACACTCTAAGCTTGTAATGTTAAGCGTCTACCACCTTATTAGAGCCAATGGTTATCGTGCGATTACAGGCGAAATATACGAGGTTTACACTGAGATCTGTAGTGAATTGGCTGTATCTCCTTTAACTCAGAGGCGAGTTAGCACTTTGGTTAATGAGCTTGACGCTTTGGGACTGCTGAATGCGCAGGTTGTTAGCATGGGGCGTTATGGACGGACGAAGAGAATCCGCATGGAAGTGACGCGTACCCTTATTAAAGAAGCCTTCTCTAATGACAGTAGACTTGGACGTTTGATTGATTATGAGCCTAGATGTCTCTCAAAAGATGCGAGTGGTAGGAATTGAAGATGGAAGCTTTGTAAAAGGCGCTACTAAAAAAGCCCTTTTAGCCGCAGTCCTTTTTACGGAGTTAAAGATTGAGGATGTAGCTTTCGCTTGGATAACTGTTGACGGCTCAGATGCAACAGACAAAGCGGCAGAAATGCTAAAACAATGGAATTTTGAGACGGTAATGCTTGGCGGCGTATCCTTCGCGGGTTTTAATATAATAGACCCTCTGGTTCTTTATCAGAAGTTTCAAAAACCTGTTATCGTCGTGTCAAGGACGGAACCCGATAATAAGGCAGTAAAGCGCGCACTTATTCGGCATTTTAGAGACTGGAGAAAACGCTGGGAAGTTTTTGCAAGATTGGGACCTATTCATAAGGTGAAGGTATTAGCTGAAGAACCTCCATTATTTTGTGAAGCCGTTGGGGCTGATATGGAGTGGGCTAGTCGCCTTATTACAAGTTTTACTGTTTGTGGGAGGGTGCCAGAGCCTCTCCGTGTTGTTAGGTTAATTGCCCGTGGACTATCCTAGGCAAATGAGAGGATTCTGGCATCTAATGTTTGGAGGTTTACTACTGGAACCAAGCCAGGCATTGGTGTGAATCCTTGCCTTCGCATGTATTCCGTCTGCTCTTGCCAACATCCGGAATTAATAATAGTGACGCCTCTATAATTTGTGTGTCCGACTGTGTGGATGTGCCCAGCATGGAAAATGTCGGGCGCCTTCTCTACGACAAGGTGGTCTCTACTCTCTGGCGCCAGGGGGGTTTTCCCACCATAAACTGGTGCTAGGTGCCGGCATTGCAAAAGTAGAGTCATGGCTTTTTCAGGTTGCGTGTAATTTATCCCAGGTACTGTGGAGATTATGTCGTCAAGGCTTCGCCCGTGATACATGAGAACTTCAACGTCGTGGAGGCTAAGGAGGCAAGGGTTACCAACCGAGTGAATGTTGCTTGCATCGTGAAGTCTCTCTAGAAAGGCATCGGATATTGGCGGTTGTGGTAAGGCCTTTCTTGGAGCGTCATGGTTTCCAGGAATTATTATTACCTCAATGTAATCTGGGATTTGCTTAATAAGTTTCGAAGCTAACTTATATTGCCCATAAATATCTTTTATCGCGAGCTCCTTAGCTTGATTTGGGTAAATGCCTATTCCATCAACAATATCGCCGGCTATTAAAACATATTTCACGTGGCTGGCTATTTCTCGCATCTGTCCATTTCCATATTCTCCCTTTAGCCACAAAACAAACTTATTGAAGAGATGCTCTTGGAATTTAACGCTGCCAACATGCATGTCTGAAGTGAGCACAGCACAAACTGGAACAGGAGCCTTATTTTGATTCCTTGGAGCAAGATCTGGAAGGATAATGTCTTCAGCTATCAACAAGTTTCCGTGAGTCTTAATCACACTAACGCAAATAACTTGGTCCAGCAAGAGGGTTCTTGCTTTGGACAAAAGGTCAGGCGGCGCGTTTTGCGGCACTAGAACAGTTGTGCTTGCGGTAAAATCTTCTAATATTAAGAGAATTTTTTGTTTAGCTTCCCTTTTCTCAATTATCATACCGATGATTTTGAGTCTTGTGTTGGGCGAGGCCCTCAATGTATCGGCAATTGAAACTGCTCCTTTTACATCTATCCTTTGCCTCAGCAATTTTTCGATTCGCTCAAACCTATCTCGGAAATATTCGAGATAATCCTCTAATGTTCCGCTTGAGGTTAGCTTGCTGCCTGCATCCTCGATTATCTTAATTTTAGCTTCAACGTCTTTGGCGTATGGGCGGAAAAATCTCTTCCCTTCAAGGATTAACTGCGATTGCGCAAGCTGCTCTTGCGGGGTTACTTGGGGAGGTGTAGCCCCTTCCACCTTTGCTTCTGAATAGGAACTCTCAACGTTTTTAGGCTTTTTTACAATCTCTTCTAAAAGGCTCCTTTCGATGAAAAGTGGCTTTTCCTTCAAGGATTCTATTTTAGCCAAGACTTTACTTATTATCTCTACAGGATCTGTGGTTACGGATGCCTCGTTTAAAAACTCGAAGGCTTCTTTGTTAAGGTGGTATCCCGCAGTGATGGTGAGCTCCACAGCCTTTTGCAGCTTCTCAGAAAAATTCATAGCCTTATTTCTCTCCAATTCCTTTTTGCTGGAACTACAATAAAGCCTTCTTGATGATCTCCTATGCTTTCTGTTAAGCCTGCCATATAGAGGTAACCGGTCAAGGCTGCTGTAACTGCATCGACTTCGTGCGGCGTTAATGTACGTCGGTTCAGAGAGCCTGCTAAGCCAATACGTTTTAGTATTTTTTGGATTGTTTTCCATTCTTTTGTTGGCATGCCTAAAGCCTTTCTTGTTGAGGTTGGGTGTACTTCTATTGTTTGTATGCCCATCTCCATTATTAACCTATTTAGCCTAATTGCCCGAAGGGTTAACGTTCTCATGGCTGGCAAGCCCGGTGGAAAAACGCGGTAACCTATTTTGATTAGATCCTTGTCTGCTTTCCTAAAAATTCCACTTTTTGGAAGTTTCAGCGGGGCGTCTATTGCCACAATTTTAGGGTTTGCGCGAGTAGCTTTTTTTAAAATTTCTTTGTCTGTGTAAATCAGGCAAGTTTCTACGCTTTTGTTCCGCCATACCGCCAATCCAGTTGGGTTTTCCTCTTTTCCAGCTAAGTCTATACCAATTATAATTTCGTTTTCCAATTTCAACACTTATGCTTAAGTTTATATATTTAGGTTTTGTTTAAATTTGTCAATACTCGACGTTGTATGAGTACATCATTATGGTGTGATATGGGTTGAGAACTGTCCGTAAGATTCAGCGAACACCAAGTGGCACATTCTTTGTTTGTATACCAAAAGATTGGGCTGAACGCTATGGATTGAAACGTGGATCTGTTGTAGCAGTAAATGAAACCAGTAATGGCAAACTTCTCATAGATCCAAAATATGGGGCAGCGCCTTCTCTGAGCACTATTGTTTTAAAGCCTGGTCCGTATTTGGGTCGTGAGATCGTTGGGAAATATTTGCTGGGATATGACATTATTCGTGTGGAAGGTAAAGAGCCCATAAGCTTTGAGGTTCGAGAAAATGTTAAGAAGACTGTCAGCCGCCTAGTGGGCCTCGAGATAATCGAGGAGGATTACTCAAAAATTGTTTTGCAGTGTTTGCTTGAGCCTTCCAGTTTTCCACCTGAAAAGATTCTGCGTAGGGGATATTCGATAGCCGCGGGGATGCACCGGGATGTTGTTAACGCCCTGGTTGATGGCGATGTTCATATGGCCAAAAGTGTGATAGCCCGAGACGAGGAGGTTAATAGGCTTTATTTCCTTCTTGTGAGGATCCTCCGAACAATTATTCAAAATCCAAGCCTAAGTGAAAAGCTTGGAGTTCAACCAATAGAATGCCTTGATTACCGTCTTGCAGCGAGCCTCGTTGAGACCATAGGGGATGAGTGCGTCCGTACAGCATTTAAAGTGTCAGAGTTGAGAGGAGCAAAGTTAGAAGAAGATTTGAAGAAGTTAATTGTCCAATTCCATTCCATATGCTTTGGGGCTCATGAAAATGCCCTAAAGGCATTCTTTGCCGGCGATACTAATTTGGCGGAAGATGTGCGAATCATGAGGGACGACGTGGAAAAAGCCGTAGCAGCCATCGAAAAGAGCGCGAAAAGCCAAAGCCTTGAAGTAATGCCCCACCTTTTAGCCGCGGTTTCAACTTTGCAACAAATATATGAGCACAGCGTGGACATTGCTGATTTGGCCATGCCTAAAAAACTGCCAAGTGAAAGGTGAAAATGATGCCCCACACGTTGGCTAGTGGTAAACAGTACCACATAGCATGCAAAAAAGGAGACTTGGCCGGGTATCTACTTGTTCCAGGCGACCCGGACCGCGTTCTAAAAATAGCGAAGTTTTGGGATTCAGCTAGAGAAGTTTCATGCCATAGGGAGTTTCGGAGCTTTTCGGGTGCATATAAAGGAGTTCCGATATCTACCATTTCAAGCGGCATTGGACCAGCGTGTATGGCGATAGTTGTTAATGAGGCTTCGGCCATAGGCGTCCATACTTTTATACGTGTAGGAAGTTCAGGAGCAATTCAAAGGGGCGTAGAATGCGGGGACCTCGTTATTTCGTCGGCTGCTGTCCGCCTTGATGGGACGAGTAACTGCTACATTATGCCGGAATATCCCGCCACAGCCAGCTACGAGGTTTTGTTGGCTTTGATTGAAGCGGCTGAAAGCCTTGGCATAAACAATTATCATGTAGATGTAACAGCCACAACATCAGACTTTTATGCTGGACAGAGCCGTCTAACAAAAACCAAAACAGCCAACATCCTTCAAATTCTGCAAGAAGCCGCGGTGCTCAATTTTGAGATGGAAACTGCCGTCCTCTATACACTTGCTGCCCTCTACGACCTAAGGGCTGGAGCAATTTGCGCCGTCTACGCGAATAGATGCACCGGTGAATTTAAACCTGGCGAGGGTGAGGAAAACGCCATGAAAGTAGCCAACGAAGCAGTGAAAATCCTAAATGAATGGGATGAAAAGAAGAAAGAAAGAGGTAAGAAGTGGCTTTTTCCATCGCTTATTAGGGCATAACCCTTTTAGAATCTAAAAACCTTTTAACTTGTAGGCCGGGGTGGCGGAGTGGTTAACGCGCTGGCCTCGAGATCTCGCTAAACGCTTAGAAAGGGGCTTTGACAAGGAAGCCAGTGGGCCTTCGGGCTCGCAGGGGTTCGAATCCCCTCCCCGGCGCTGTTTGCCAGCTAGTGCTCATTTCTAATATATACCCTTGGTTTGCGACCTTCTATGATTCAAATAATGACTCTTGTTGTTAATTTTTTCGTTGGAGAGACTTTCATAGTCAAAGACATGAAAAACGCGGGTGTAAGACAGGCTGAAGGCGGAGCTTATAGCGGAACTAAACATTGAACGCTTCGAATTGAAAAAGGATGGGAAAATCGCCTTTTCTCACCCTGAAGGAACCCACGACGACCTTAATAAGCCGTGTTAAGGTGCACCCCAAATACCGAACCATAGGCTTAGGGGCTAAACTTGTCAGGGAAACATTGCCTTTGGTAGGCACGCCCTACGTGGAAATGCCCGCTGTAATGGCGAAATACAACCCCTTCGCAGAAAAAGCCGGCATGCAGAAAATAACGGAGCAGCCTCCACCAAAACAAGCCCTAGCCATAGCCGAAACCCTCAGGCAGCTGGGCTTCAACATCCACTTGCTTGGAAGCCAAAAATACGTTTTGGCAAAATTGCAAAGCCTAAGCGAAAAAGAAATAGCAACTATAAAAGAAGCGTTCACTAAACATTGCCATGTAAGGTTCATAAAATGTTTTTCCAGCCACATGCCCTTCGGAAGAAAAGAAGCCTACAGAAAAGATATAATGAAAGCAAGCCTCGAAAGGCTTACCCACCTTATAAAAGCATGCGGCTTTCTAATACAAACAAAAGTTTACCTATTTTGGCAAATTTGAAGTGTCCAACAGCTATTTTCTTTTAAACGTCACTAATGGAAGTTCTTATGATAACTTAAACCTTTGATGAAATCTGTCTTGAGGTTAACTTATGGTTTATCTGAAGAGCAGACATATAGAAGATTTTTCCGTAAAATTTAAATTGACATTTAGAGCACAAAAATTTTTGCCATGAGGGGAAAGGGAAGTGAAGAAAAAAGCATTTTTAATCATATTTTTACTGTTGCTTTCAATGCCACAAATAGCGCTATCAAATAGCTCATCCAGCGATTTTATGAATTTAGATTTCTATGCCACACAAGAACTTACAATTTTCCCAGAAGGATACGGCGACCTACAAATATTCATTAATGTGCCTAAATCTCCGCTTGCGGATTTATATCGAGAATCTTTTGCCGCCATAAACGCAAGTGTTGAACAGGAAATTGAGGTATCAAGTTCCATCGGGCAGAACTTTTTTTCAGCAGTATTTAAAGAATACGACTGTTCGCTGGGATTAAGCATCGAGGTAATTTATTCGAAAATGGTACCTAGAGGAATCTCCGATGAATTCCGATTCTACATTTACGCCCAAATAATTCCAAGAAACCTTTATGTAACGCAAGGCGATGCAACTGATTTGTGGACTTTTATTATCGGTCCGATGAACTCTACAATCTTTGCGAAATGCCTTCTCACAAAGGTTGCCTTTGTACAGTTGTTGCTTGACAAATTGCCTGGGAATCAAGTTTATCGGAGTTTCTCATCAGTCAAAATAAACCTACCGCCTGGAGCCACGCTTCTTAATTACGAAGAGATCTTGCAGCGGAATTGGTTTGTTGATCTTGGAGGGGGTACATATATTGAGGCATCATTGGCGATCGATAAAATAATGATCTTGGATGAATTAATGATAGTAACGGAACATAATATAGCGATCGAGCCAGCCGAACTATGTAACATGTTGCAAAATTACAAGCTTTTGACTATTAAGTATTCATTGCCTCATGCTTCAAACCTAAACATAGTAAAGGCAATTGATAAAATGTGCGAGAATTTTGCTTGGGAATGGGGACCTATATCATTAGTTGATCAAACATTAAGTGCGTTGTGGTCTTATAAGAATGGCGGTATTAGCGTTGAAGCCAATGTGACAGCACATGTTATTTTAGATGTGAGTGGGTATGTAGGATGGATACCTACATTTCCAGGTTGGTGGAATAAGCTTCAACGTTTTGAGGCTTGGATTAAAGTTCAAATGCAGGCGGATTTGACGGTTAACGTAAGTGCATCCGCTCAATTCGAAAAGTCCTTTGACATAATAACTTTTAAACCGATAGATTATCCGCTAGTGCTATTTATTGGATGGTTCCCTGTTGAAGTTCGCGTTGTTTATAACGTTAATGTAACGCTTGATGTGAATCTAGAGGCTCAGCTTAATGTTGTTGCAAAATGTAGAGCTAATGCTTGGCTTAAAGCTGGAGTTAGCTGGAACAATACTCATCAGTGGACGCCAATTTTAGAACATAGCATGGGGATTGACCAGATAAGTTCGCAAATAAAGGTTAATGTAAAAGCCTCTATCAAACCAAGTTTGATAAACAGATTAGAAATAAGGTTTTACGAAGCTGTGGGACCCTACATTGAAGTGATTCTTTACGCGCTAGCAGAAATGGAGAATTTGGAGCTTAAATCAATAAAGGTTGGCTTAGAAGTTTTTGCCGGAATTGATTTTGCCAAACAGCTTAAGCAATTATTGGGTCTAAGTGAGTGGCGATGGCTTTCATGGGAAACCATTCTCAAAGAATGGGATTTTACTAGAACTCATGACGTAGCGATTTCATTTATTCGAGTATCAAAGACGAAAATATTTCCTGGCGAAATCATCAATATTATGCTTGAGATCGCAAATTTAGGCCAATATGACGAAAACGTCGAAGTTAACCTCTCCTTCGCGGATAAATCCGGATTGAAAACATTGATTGAAACACGTAAGTTTCAATTACCAAAGGGAGCTGGTCTTTGCCCATTGTTTACATGGAATACGATAAATGTACCCGCTGGAACATATACATTAATAGCAGAGGCAAATATAGACCAAGATGCTGACGCAGCAAACAACCTTTTCAAAACAGTAGTAGAAATTTTGTCTATAGATTTCTATATTACTTTTGATTATCAAAGAACAGCGTACCCCCCAGGGGAACTAACCCAAACTCAAGTCCACGTAAAAAACCTGCGAAATACTAGAACCACTATTTGGTTAGGGGTCAGCTTTCATGATCCCACGGGAGAATATGGAAAATATCAACAACAGATAACAATCGTTCCGTCATCAGCTACAATAGATCCAGGTCAAGTTGCTGATTTTACAGTTACATGGACTATACCAACAGATGCTCCTATAGGCCTTTATAAAATAGCAGTGAACTGCTACAAAGACAACACATTTACCCAGGCATATAACGATAACGTGGATCGTGCTGACGTTTTCTATGTTTATAAGCTAAAGATATTAATGCCTACCACTGCAACGCCAGCAATAACTCGAGATATAAACAATCCAACGCCCATATTAATTTCTGCAATGTGGATTCCGAAAATCTATCTGGATCCATTTAGTGATAAACAACCAACATTTTCTGTAAAAATTGGCGACAAGTCAGCAACTGTTCAACCGATCGATTGTTTAATGAGCCACCTAGGAATATATGCTCTTTGGGTTGCTCCTCCCACACAAACTAATGAGGGACTGTTCAACCTTAGCGTCACAGTGACATTTAACCAAATGGAAGACTCAGCCATTGAATATGATGCTGTGAAGTATGTAACCGCCCTTCCAACAGAACCAATTGAAAAAGGTTTGGCTTGGCTTCGCGCTAAACAGCGTGGTGATGGTTCTTGGTATGGGTATTGGGGTGGATATACGTATGTGGGTGTGACCTCGTTGGCTGCTTTGGCGTTTTTGAATGCGGGTTACGACGAAACAGATCCTACTGTTCGAAAAGCAATCCAGTATATTGTTAGGAATGTTCGTTCTGATGGTTCGATTTACAGCAATTTTGATAGTAGGACGTATGAAACTTCTCTAGCTATTATTGCGTTAGTGGCTACACGTAATGAGTCTTATCGCGGTATCATTGATAATGCTAAAAATTGGCTTGTAAATTCTCAGTGGGATGAAAGCTGCCTGTGGGGTAGTGTTAATAAAGACCATTGGTATTATGGCGGTTTCGGCTATGGTCGCAATGTAAGGCCGGATCTCTCCAACACTCAATTTGCATTGCTTGCATTAGATGCTGCAGGTCTTCCGAAGGACGACCCATTATGGAAGAAAGTTCAAGTCTTTCTGCATCGATGCCAGAATGTTAACTTCTCAATCACATTAAACATTGATGGAGAAGAGTATACAGTTCAGCCATTTAATCACCAGGGAGGATATGATGGAGGCTTCATATACCATCCAGGTGCAAGCATAGCCGGAGATCAAAAATCATATGGCAGCATGACAGGAGCGGGTATTTGGGGTTTGCTCCTTTCAGGCGTTAAAATGGATGACAAGCGAGTTCAAGCAGCCATAAACTGGGTTAGAAGCCACTATACATGGGATGGAAATCCCGGAATGCCAGACCCCACTTCAGGATTATATTATTATTATTTGTCGATGGCTAAGGCGTTAACAATGACTGGTTTAACTACCATCGATGGACACGATTGGTATAGGGAACTTTACGATAAGCTTGCCTCCTTGCAACAACCAGAAGGCTATTGGGTGAACACGAACTCTTGGGCAATGGAAAGGGTAGCAGAATACACTACAGCATGCGCCATATTATCATTACAGACGAGAATCACAGCACCACCAGTCCAGCGGCTCTCATACCTCACATTCATTTTAAGGTCGAACTGCCTCATCAGAATCATAGATCCGGAGGGCAATCTCGTTGGATACAATTACATGACTGGCTTGGGAGAAAACCAGATTCCAACAGCCGTGTATTCAGGGCCCTTTATGGAACCGCAATACATTGTAATTGTTAATCCGAAAGCAGGCACCTATCGCCTCGAACTCATTGGCATCTCTGAAGGACCATACGAATTAACAATTCAAGGGAACTATGGAGAGGAAGTCACAGACATATTTGAATATTCAGGGTACATCAAACCCGCTGAACTGCACGGCTCAGACGTAACGGTTACTGCAATTGTAGGTCCACTTGACATTTACACAGCACCACCAGAATTTGTGGAAGTTATAGACAATATTCCACCTACAACGACACTTAAAATTTATGAGCCTAAATACGTCGACCCTATGGATAACATCTACGTGACTTCTGCCACGCCATTCACATTAACTGCAGAAGATAACCCTGGTGGTACGGGTGTAGCATCAACATTCTATTGCATATACAACAGCACATATTACACAGGCTGGCTCGAATACTCAGCACCCTTCTACCTAACAGGACTTTCTGACGGTAAATACTTAATCGACTACTACAGTATTGACGCCATAGGAAACACCGAGCCAACAAACACGGTGACGGTGATTCTTGACAACACTCCGCCAACAACAACTTTGACCATAGGCGAACCCAAATACATTTCCGACATAATCTACGTCACTCCAGATACACCCTTCACATTGGAAGCCACGGACACAGGATCAGGTGTCAGCTTCACTGCCTATCGAATATACAACACCGCATGTGACAGCGGCTGGAAAACATACATTGAACCTTTCCATCTAACATCATTAACAGACGGAACCTACATCATTGAATTCAACAGCACAGACAACCTTGGAAATGTGGAAACTACCAAATCAATCCAAGTAACGCTAT
>CALJDG010000013.1 GCA_938023865.1 uncultured archaeon
TTATGAAGGTGTAGTGATGGATATCACGTGGAAAACCGCTTACATATGGGACCTTTATGTTGCTAAGGAATACAGAAATAGAGGTGTAGCAACTGCCCTTATCGAAAATACAATAGCCTATTTAAAGTCGATAGGGATTGAGAAGGTCGGCCTCCTAGTCAACTATTGGAACGAGAACGCTAAGAAACTTTTTGAAAAACTTGGTTTTAAGCTTTGGAGCCATTTCCTGGTGAAAAAGCTCTAAAACGATAGAAGCCAAGGCGCAAAAATTTTTGACAAAACCAGTACTAGGAAGGAGGAAAGCGGCACAGTAATATTATCATCTATGGGATTTGACTCAAAATGTTCAATAAAAGAGGCTGTGGCTCCAGCTATCATTCCAGCTACACCTAAAAAAGCACCTGTAGGTATAGAGAAGGAAGCCATAGCCAAGTTCCCCCACCAAGACTTCGTTCTTCTTTTATAAAGAATGTTCCGCACAATACCAGTTATGGCATCCCCAATAGACATAAAAATCACTGGAAGAACTCCAAACCAAAAGTTTCCTCCGCCTGAAACAATCCAGCCTAAAGTTATCACAGAACCCCACATGACACAGAAGGAAACCTCATAAGCATTTTCTTTGGTCTGGAACCAGTACAGGAGCTTTCCTAGCCTATGAGGCACATATAAAAAAACGGCCAAAAGCATAGCCATAGCAAATGGAAAAATGGGCGTCTTAAAAATGAAAGGCACGAGAAAAGCCACAAATCCTCCAGTCAAGATATGAATAATCTTCCGGTTATAATAAACTGCGACATTGTGCCCCACACTCCTCCCTATCAAAAAGGCATAAAGCCTCCTAGTCAAAACCTCAGCTACAAAAATAACCCAAGCAAAAAGCACAACAGTAGCAACCACTTCCCAAACAGATATCATAATATAACGTTTAACCCTAACCAGTATAAAAAATTGATGCCAAAACCTGTTGAAAATGGGCCGGGCCGTATGCAATTAAAAAATTAAGCGAGTCTGAAATTTATGGCCTTACCTTGCTTTTGTGGAATTTGTAATTCTAATAAGCTCCTTTGGTTCAGCTATATTTTCCCATTTCTTGCACTTAAACGCTTCTGGTGGCCCGTACATTGGGATGAGAACTTTACCTTTGGCTCAGGGTTTGGCCATTCAAGTAATGGGCGGTTAAAGCCTTGTTTGATTAGAACGATAATTTGATGTATATGCTTACGCCGTTAAGAAATGGAACTAATGATAAGGAGTGAAGGAGATTTTTTGAGGCTGAGCTCTATTCTTAGGTGAAGAGCAACTACACTGATGTTTTAAGGTGGAGCTTCTATGCATGTCGCACGGACAGTAATGCTACCGCCTGTTATCTCAACAAGACTATTAGAACTTGATGAAGCAAAAACTTCTAGGGCGCAGTCTCGAACTACCTTAGGCTCTCGTATGGGCTCGGCTGTTGAAGGTGCATCTTCAAGACGCCAAAATTAGTGAAGTCCCTTTATAACCGTAAAATCTCGTTGTACGAGCTTTTAGTAATACAGAATCGCTTGTGAAAGTCACTCGGCGTTAGAAATTTTAACGATAAGCCTAAAACAGACAATGATAAACGGCGTTAGATTATGCGCTGTCGTCAGAGGGTGTTATCCCAAAGTTGCAGAAATATATATATACGTCGTTTTACATTTGTTGTAAAGGGAGAGTAGAATCGGGAATGAAATTCACGAAGGAGGACTTGGCGCTTTGCCTAATAATGTTTCTACTACTTTTATTAACACAATGTACGATAAACCCGACGTATGCTTTTCTCAAAATGTCGAACCCGCAGGGATAGAAGAATATTACGAGTGGAAGTGGACGCTGTTAATTCAGGCTCACTCACCTAAATATGGAAAGACCGAAGGAACAACAGGATGGTCTTACAAATCCACATATGTAGTAGGACCATATGGATCCACATCTAGCCTTTCACACTCTGTAACGTTGCTTCCAGAAGACGGAAAATGTGTGGGGCGATTCCAACTTGCTGAGTGGAAATACGTACACGTGTACCAACCAAGGCCTCCAACCCATAGGAGGTATTGGTATATAGTCAACACGCAAAACTGGTTCGTTACATTAGATATTCACAATAGTTCAACGACAACATGCAGCGACGATGTGGAATCAATCTCTTGGTCAGGCTACAATTCTATCAGGTACACTGCACGTTATGTTAACCAAGACAGGAGAGAGGACAATCCATCATCCTCATGGTATTATATAACTTTGTCCGCAAATGCTGGTAGCGTGATCCAAGCGGATGTATCAATTTCGGTTCAGGTAAAAAATTTGACTGTTGGTATCGGGGTATTTAAGTTGGAAAATATAGATACGCAAACATGGATTTACAAGTACTGGTTTGGTCCACAGCATTCATGGTCCATCGACTACCTCGACTCTACTGGCCGATTGTGGGCATTTAAGCTGAATTGGTGATAAGCATGAAAAGAGCTTATATAATAGGGTCGTTGACTTTAATATGGCTTCTACTTGTAGCTCTGTTATTAATTATTGTTCCTTCAAGCGCCCAAAGCGAACTAACAGTAATGACTGATTATCCTGCGCCAATCAGCTCATATTCCTTTGAAAAGAACTTCACAGAAACCACCTTAAGGGATTTTATGGAAATAAATGTCCCATTTAAAATACTGAAAGGCGCACCCAAGAATTATAATTTAACCACAGATTTCACATGGCGTATGGTAATAGATTCTGAAGGGCATGATCGAGTAGTATCCATCAATTACACGTTTTTCTTGAATGACAAATATTTTAATTGGATAAGGGAAGATTTCGTTGGCGCATTAAAAGGCACATTTGGTGGCGGTTATCCTCCTCAGACCATTAGTAAATCCGAAGCTCTGAATGTAGGAGACAACAAATTGACAATAAGAGTCTCAATCGATGCTCAAGCTAATAAGTCATCGAGATGTTACTTCCGCTTAGAAATCAGCAACGTTCACGTTAAGGTCAAAGCCCTAGATCTTGACGGGGACGGTATTCTGGATCCAATAGATCCTCTTCCGAGTTTCAATAATTACATTGGGCTACCTCTCTTCGGTATAATTGGCATCTTTCCAATATCCATAAAAGGCAGGCAGCTAGGCAAGAAAAGGCGTTAAAACTTTATCCACTTTTTGTATATTCAGGTGCGCACAGTGGTAGCTAACGTAGGTAGAGCAAGGCTGGAGAAATTATAAAGAACACGATAAATAGATAAAACTATGTCAACACCAAAAGTGCTGACTCAACATGCCGACGTTGTTGACCACCTATACTTCTCCCTCACGTAATCAACGCAAGCTAAATGCAATCGTTGAATAAAAGTTACTGTGGGCCTCTCTGATTCACACCCCTTCACTTTCCTCCTTTAGATTCACGTTGAGTATTACTGTTGTTAGGTAACCAAAAAAATGTTCGACTAATAATGAAAATGATTAAAACGATGAAACCGCTCAGTATCAAGCTGGTTACGATGCTCCTCGAAAGAACAACAATCCTAATAGAAGACGCAATTTTAAAAACCGCACAAGAAATTGGATTAAACGTTCCACAATACTGTGAAAACGCTCTAAAAATTGCAATAGAAGCATTAAGAAACGGTTCCGAATGGAGATGGGCCGGGCCGGATTTGAACCGGCGACCTTTCGGTTATCAGCCGAACGCTCCAACCAAGCTGAGCTACCGGCCCCTAAATTTAACTATCCAGTTTTTATTAAAGGATTTTTCTCTTTAATTTATCATTTAATATTATCCAAGCTTCCGGCACCACATGAGGCTCCATTATGCTCACCGGCACCGGATATCTCACACCTTTTTCGTACCCGGCTCTAGTAAGTGAATTAACAACGTCCAAAACCATTTCTTTTGGCATTGTAAATATTACCTCATCATCTTGCGTTGTTCCAAAAAATCTGTCTCCAGCGCCTGGTATTGCTATCCCTGGCTTCTTTGTGATAAAAGTTCTCAAAACACCTTCTAAACAACTTGCACCGAGTCCAGAAAGCGGTGTTGCGATGCGCTCCCCAGTTTTGTAGACCGTTGCCTGAATTAGCCGCATTGCTTGAGCCGAATTACAATAAACCATGACAAGATCCGGCTCCACTTTTGTCCAAGCCAACGGGGATATGGCTATTCCCGCGTATTTTCCAGGCTCAAGTACCGACATTGTTGAAATAGCTTTCTCCGCTATTTCCTCAGTCTCGTAATAATTCATTACCCGGAAAGCTTCTAAAAGCGCCCTGTGATCCTCAAGCTCTGCAAAACCATAGGCTATTAGGTTGGGAACACACTTCATATCCTCCACGGTTAAGCCAACAGTCCACCCTATCCTCCTAGACATAGCGAAACCCTGACACATAGTAACCTTCATATTAAAGAAGCTTGGGCGCCTAATCCCCTCTGGAAATTCGCCCTCGTTCTTAACAAACCTTATAGCTAAAGGGAAATATTGAAGCCTTAAGACATCCGTTAAAGTTTTTCCAAGCTCACGGTAACTTGACATATTATCCACAAACAACCCCTCGGAAGAATAAGAATCGCCAAAGCCATTCTTATAGCCTTTACTATAAAAACAATCTTAGAAACCTTTTAATGAACTGCAAAAGAATCATATCACCGCAGAGGGCCCGTAGCCCAGTATGGATTAAGGCGCCGAACATGCATTGACGAGACGATAAGCATGTGCGTAAGCCTTCGGAGCCGGAGAACGTGGGTTCAAATCCCACCGGGCCCGCCATTGATAAAAAAGCCGAACATTTGATAATTTAATAAAGGATTTTAAATGTTTAAGGTTAAATTTAGGCTGCGCTTTTCTAAAGCCATATAGTTGAACAAATCTTTAGAAATTCTTTAACCGTAATTCATTCCTTTTCAACGGCATTTCCTACCAAAACATAGAAATCTAGCTTAATTCCATTTCGACTCACAAAATTTATAAATTTATGAGCACTAGAACGCAGTAACGTGGTTTTAGATGAAGGAAAAATATGCTTTTGTTATGATGGTTAAAGAGAAATGGTGGCAAGAATTCTGCCGTCTTAGCCACGAAGGGCGACAGGTGCTTTCTTATGTTAGTGGACCGCGAGCGCCTCCAAAGATGGCTTCCTTACTTTTCTTTTATATTTCGAAACCTGCTGGAAATATAGGCGGTTATGCAGAGTTTGTTGAAAGAAAAGTTGGAAGGCCTGAAGAACTATGGAAAGAGCATGGTGATGAGACCGTTTTTGGCTCTGAGGGGGAGTACTTTCAATTTATCAGGTGGAAACAAAAAGCTTCTTTTATAAGATTTAAAAATCTTCAAAAAGCAGCTAATCCGATACCCCTTAAAAACGTTTGCTCACTTTTGGGAGTTAATAAATTAGCCCGAAAAGGCTTCTACATAAGTAAAGAAACAGCGGAGAAAATGATAGAGTTGATGAAATAAGCAAGATCTCACTTAATGTATCAGCCATGAAAAAGAAATTAGCGCTCTATTACTTGCCACAATAGATTCGCTGTTATACGCAGCCTCCACGAAACTTTATTTAAATTGCTAATTAAAACTATCTGTATGAGTGGAATAACGTATGAAAATTACGTTTTGGCTATTGGATATAAATTATGAGGTCAAGAATCACGAGCCTGAAGTTTGGCTTTGGGGCATAGACTCTACCGGAAATAGGGTTTTAGTGATTGATAGAGGTTTTCTTTCGTATTTTTATGCAGTTGTCGATGAACGTTTCGACCCTGAAAAAGTTGCCAGCGAAATCTGGCCCAGAAAGGCGGAGTTTCCTCTCGTTGTTAGGGTTGAGGTTGTTGAAAGGAAATTTTTTGGCAAGCCTGTTAAAGCTTTAAAGGTTTATTGTCGTGACCCAGATTTTATGGCGAAGTACGCCAAGGCTTTTCGTAAAATTGAGGGCATCAAGGAGTGCTTTGAGGATGACATTCGTTATTCAATGCGCTATCTAATTGATAACGGTGTTGTCCCGAGCGGCTGGCATGAGGTTGATGTTGCTGAAGAATTGAAAAACGCGGATTTGCAGGTGGACCATGTTTACGTGGCTTCGTCGCCCCCAAAATCTATTGAAAGAGCAGAAGTTCCAAATCTGAGAATTTTGGCTTTTTCGATAATTTGTTATAGCCGTGAAGGTGCACCTAAGCCTGATAGAAACCCCGTCGTCATTATTTCTGTTGCAACTAACAGTGGCGAGGAAAGGCAGCTTATTGCCAGCGAAGATAAGAATGATAAGCCTGTTCTAGAGGCTTTTCTGGATTATGTAAGAAAGTTCGACCCCGACATCGTCGTTGGTTACGGGATTAACAGGCAAGACTGGGCCTACCTTAATGAGCGTTGTAAGAGGCTTGGTCTGCGCCTTTCAATTGACAGAGGTAAAACTGAACCACATACAAGTGTTTACGGGCATGTATCAATTACTGGAAGGGCGAACATTGACATTTTTGATTTTGCAGATGAGTTTCCAGACGTTAAGGTTAAAACTTTAGAGAACTTGGCGGATTATCTGGGAGTCATGAAAATTGAAAACCGAGTTTTAGTTGAGGATGTTGATTTTGCTGATTATTGGGATGATAAAGCGAAGCGTGAGACGCTTAAAAGGTTTTCTATGGAGAACACCAGCTGTATTATGGGCATAGCCAATGCCATTCTAGATTTTGCCATTCAGCTTTCAAGTCTTGTCGGCTTACCCCTCGACCATGTTGGAACAGCGGCAGTAGGCTTTAGAGTTGAGTGGTTTCTGATTAAACATGCCCACAAAATCGGGGAGCTTGTTCCTAAAAGAGTTGAGCAGCCTTATAGGCCCTATGCGGGCGCCATAGTGCTAAGCCCAAAGCCTGGCTTGCACGAGAACATTGCCGTATTAGACTTTGCAGCTATGTACCCAAACATTATGATAACATACAATCTTTCACCGGACACTTATGTTGCTCCCAAAGAAGTATCTCAACCATGCGGCGTTTATGAGGCTCCAGAAGTCAGGCATAAGTTTAGAAAGGAGCCTCCAGGTTTTTATAAGGAGGTTTTGTCGCATCTCATAAGCGTCAGGAATGAGGTTCGCTCCAAGATGAAGAAGTGCGCCCCCCACAGCGTTGAATATCGCGTTTTAGACGCCAGACAGAAAGCTGTCAAGGTTATAACGAACGCATCTTATGGTTATGCTGGCTGGATTGGCGCAAGATGGTACATCAAACCTGTGGCCGAAGCCGCCACTGCCTGGGGCAGACATACAATTCTGAACGCTATTAAAATGGCTGAGGATGAAGGATTAATGGTTGTTTATGGCGATACTGACAGCATCTTCATGCAGTATGATCCTGAAAAAATTGAGCGGCTTGCAGCAAAAATTCACGAAAGGCTCGGTTTAGAAATTAAGCCGGATAAGATTTACACACGTATATTTTTCACCGAAGCCAAAAAGCGTTATGCCGGGCTTCTTCCAGATGGGCGGCTTGACATTGTTGGCTTGGAAGTTATAAGGGGCGACTGGGCTGTTGCAGCCAAAAAGGTGCAAGAGAAAGTTTTAGAGATAATTTTGAAAGAGCAGTCGCCACAAAAAGCCGCCAAATACGCCCAACAATTTATCTGTGAGTTGAGGCAAAGGCGTGTTCCCTACCGTGACTTAATAATTTGGAAAACTTTGACAAAGTCTGTCGAAGAATACGCCGTTAAAACGCCTCATGTTGAAGCTGCTAGAATATTAATGGAGAAAGGTTGGAAGCTTGCAATGGGCGACAAGATTGGCTATGTTGTGGTTGCTGGAACCGGGCGCCTATATGAGAGGGTTAAGCCCTACATGTTTGCCTCTTACGGTGAGGTTGACGTAGAATATTACGTGACCAATCAGGTTGTGCCAGCCGCCGCCAGAGTTCTCGAGTGTTTTGGCATAACAGAGGAGCAACTATTAGCAGCGAAGGTCAGCGAAAAAATCGGTGAGAAAACGGAAGGCGTTAAAAAGCTCACAGACTTTTTTGGAAAGCTAGCTTTCTAATATTTCAGAAAATGTTGTTAGTTGAACATTTAGCGGCGGTTTGATGGCTTCTGAAATGCGTGAAGCTACTATATTTTTAATATTCTTTTCGCTGGCTATATCCACAATTCTTTGAGTTATTATGCCGTCGAAGACAACGGTGTCTACGCCGCTGATCTGTTGAAGTTTTTCAGCTAGCTGACTTACTGGGAGCCTTTCTATAGGCTCTAATTTTTCGTTTAGGAGAACTGCCTCGAATGTGCCGTCCAGTTCCTTAGCTATTTGAACAACCTCTTTGGGAAGCTCTATTCGTCGTTTTTCCCTTTTCGGCGGTTTAAAAAGCTCTTCAACTAATACTTTTGCTTCTAAAGCCTCGAAGATTTCCTTGCAGTTCAGCTCCTCAACCTCCTTTCCTCTTGGGGCTCTAGCCACATACTTAACGTTGGTCACTTGTAGCAGTTCTTTAAGTATTAGGTCTCCGCCTCTGTCTCCGTCAAGGAAAGCCGTTGCCTCCTTCTCTTTGCATAGCTTCTTTATTGTTTCTGGAACCTTTGCACCTTCAAGGGCTATAACATTGTGGATTCCGCAACGCAACAAGTTTATTACGTCGGCTCTTCCCTCAACAAGGATTATTTCCTTAGAGCTGTCGATTTCCGGCCCAGCGGAAAGCTCCTCAGGTCCATATTTTTCAACCTTCGCCACCTTCAAGGTTTCAGCTAAATCCTTAAAAACTTCGTCCACTGTTGGCATCGACTCAATAGTCCATTTATGGAGGATTTCCTTAGCTCTTTCAATTATGGCTTTTCGGCGGGTTTCTCTAACATCCTCAATCTTTTCAAGGATCACCTTAGCAGCGCATGGCCCAACACGGTTTATACTTTCTATGCTTGCTGCCAAAAGGGCTGTCGAAACACGGTCAAGACTTGTGGGAATAGTAATAGTTCCAGTAGTTTTATCGTTTTTCGAATGGAGCTCAATTTCTATTCTGCCTATTCTTCCAGATTTTTGGAGCTCTCTAAGGTCCAGTTCTGGTCCGAAAAGACCTTCTGTTTGTCCGAAAACTGCCCCTATAACATCTGGTTTTTCAACTACCCCTTCTATTTCGAATCTTGCGCGTATTACATACTTTACTGTAAGGGTTTGTGATGAACCCGTAAGCGTCACCTCCATTTTGATGTATGCCTTATTAGCCTAATTATTGTGATGAGAGAACGGTGCCCTCTCAACACTCGGAATTAATTAATAATAACTTTTGATATATATTACCTTTATGAATCGCCAATCTTGCTTTTTAATGTTTTCATGTATTTGGCTAGACCTTCCACATCTTTTACTTCCTTTCCCACCAAGCTGGAAAGCCTCAGCCAATAGTACATATTAGCCTTTACGCTCATTTTTTCTATATGAAATTTTAGAATTTCTGTTAGCTCTCTGCCTTTCCTGTCAAAGTCTAAGAGCATTATGACTTCGCCCGTTTTTGAGGCTTCTATTTCCGAGATAACGTCTAATAGGCTTTTTCCGCCGGTTTTGGCAAATATTATCTGACCGTTTACGCCCAACTCTTTAAGGGATTCCGCGTCTTTCCGTCCTTCAATAAGGATTGGTTTCCCGTTTTTGTTTTCTTCGGCTAGCTGCCCCAAAACTTGTAGTATTTGCTCTTCCTTCTCTTTTAAATGCGTGGACAAGCCCTTCTACCTTGTTACCTCAGCCTTTTTAACAACTTCTAGGCTTGCCCTAGCCTCTTTATCTGTTTCGAAATAGCGCCTTATAGGCTCCAGCATTTTGGCTAGTTCCTTTGCAACTGCGTTTTTTAAGTCTTGGGGGTGAAGCTGCACAGTTCTATAGGCTTTCTCCAGCTGCTCATAATTTTCAAAGGTTATTGTGCCCCCATATTTAGATGGACGTTCAACAGTGAAAGCCTTCACTTCATGGAATATTACGTATTTGGCTATTTCTAGGACTGGATTCATTTCTGTCTGCTTTTCTGGACACCATGCCCTTTTCAGTTTAGCCCTCATTTGCTCTTCATTGTCGTGGATGAATATAGCAGTCCAAGGCTTCGACTTGCTCATTTTGCTGGCAATTACCTGTTCCAACTTATCCTTTGTTTCAAGTTTGGCTGGCTCTGCTATGCCCATTAACAAGTGGTGGTGCACAGCTACAGGCTTTTTCCAGCCCATTTTTGGAAAGATTTCCCTTGCCAACACGTGGGCTTTCCGCTGGTCCATCCCGCCATGGGGTATGTCTGCGCCAATAGTTTTTATGTCAACGGCTTGCATTGGCGGATAGAAGTACTGCGACAAGTCCAGCCTTTCGGTTTCGCTCCGACCCATTATTGTTAGACAGCGCAGCGTTCGGCTTAGCGTCATGTGCTTAGCAAATTTTAACAAGTTCCGCCAATACTCATCATTGTTGTGATAAAGCTCAGAGCCGACAACTACTTTCGCTCCGGGACAGAAGAACTGGAAGGCTTTAGCGTAGTATTTTGTAGCTTGTAGAATTTTGCTCCAGTCTCCCCCAAACTTATTGTTTATGAAGCTGTGCCAATCAGCCAAATAGACTTGGCAGCGGACACCAGCCTTCAAAAAATCGTTTATCTTAAATCCGGAAATCACAAGGTTTCCAAGATGCAATAAACCTGAAATCTCAAAACCAATGTAGTGGCCAGGGCGCTCATTGGTTTCTAAAAGCTCCCTTAACTCGCTTTCCACAAGAATCTCTTCCGTTGGCGGACGTTTAATGAGCTCAATTTTAGCTTCTATGTCCAAATCTGGTCAAGCCTTCTACAAATTGGCGGAACTGAAACTTAAAAGTTGTTTCGCGGGCGCTTTTGTTTCCCACGTTACCTATCACTTAACTTCATCGTGGAGCGTGCGCTCCCCTAGGTTAAGCTCTCTCCGGCGTGGGATTTTAGGCGCCCGCGCCCACCGGTGTCCCATGCTTGGGTAAACCCTCCTTCAAGGCAACAAGCGTTTTGGAACGCTGGCTGCTCTGTTGGGTCCGTCGGCATGGATTTATCCCGGCGGGATTGAGGCTCCACAAAAGGTTCATCGCCAATTCTAGTCTAAACCTCTACGGAATTAAATGTTGCTGTTTTAGACGGCGAAGATGACATTTGTATTGATTTTCAGTTACAAATAGTGCACCTTTCTGGATTTTGGCGATTGCTAAATTGGATACCCTTTCTAGATTTTTCTTTGCAGTAGCCATTCTAGGTCTATTTCGAGGCTTGCTGTTGGATTTTCTAGTTCAAAGTTGTTTAGGACTTGTGGGTGGACTTCGCCTAGAACACCGATTTGCTTGTTGCCTATTTTGATGGCTGCCGTTCTGCCTTGCAAGAAGCTTGGGTGTTTCGCCTCTTTTATTTGCCAGTTCGTTAAGTCTAAGTTAACAAGGAGAGCCTCGCATGTAGATTTTATTTCTGTGTAATTGGCTGTTGAGTGGCATGTTACCGCTGCCAAGTGTAAGCGTCTTTCACACATAGTTTCTAGTCGACGGTTTATTTTAGCTACGTCTGAAACTTCGAAAAGCTTTTGCGGGTAGCTTTCATGTTTGTTTTCCGCCAGGTTCTTTAAAAGTCCAGGTAGGAGCATTTCCCTCATGATGGTGTATTCGGCTGACACTGGGTTTGCAAGGCGCACCGGGTTTTTGAGTTTTTGCCTCATAAGCGTGTAGTGAATGCGTTCGTTTGTTAGTGTAAAGTTCATAACTTCCATGAAGCCTAACCCAGTCATTATTTGGCGCACAGTATCCGCCAACATGTTAACTGGATGCTTTTCGCCCACGGTTACTGTGGCTGGCACTGTTGGCTCTAGACGGTGATAACCGTAACCCATGGCGACTTCCTCGACAAGATCTATTTCATGTATTATGTCAATTCTGTATGGCGGGATGAAAACTTCCAAAACTCCTTTCTCAACGGCTTCTGCATCCAATCGGCACTTTTGCAAGCATTTTATGGCTTCAACCTCTAAAAGCTTTGAGCCAAGCATCTTGTTGGCGTAGTTTAACCTAAGCCTCATTTTCTCTGGTTCAAGATTCGGCGAAACCACTGTGCGGTTTGGATAATACACGATAACTTTTTCTAGTTTACCACCCATATCCGCCAGAGCTGTGGCTAAAACTTTTAGGCTATTTTCCACAGCCTCAAGGCTTGGCCCAGTAACGTCCAAAAAAAGATTTCTTGTATTAACGTCTACTCTTGTGAGCTCGCCGTTTATTATTGGTGGCATAGACAAAACTCTTCTATGTTTGTCGATTAGTAGCGGATATCTTGGTGACCAGTCAACTAGGTGGCGGTAAGCCACACCTTTTTCATGCTTTTCAAGAATCATTTTTGGCGTCATCTCTTCTGTCTCGCCGAGTGGAACGAACTTGATACTTGTGGGCTCTACGGCTGTATAGGTGAAGGGCGGCTCAACAGCGTCTAGGTTGTGAATGCCAATAGACGCCTTCTTGCGGTTTCTGCCTATTCCCCAGTGAAGGTCTTCCTGCATATCCATAAGCTCAACAACAGCGTCCTCGTCCAGTCTTACGCAGCGGACGACAGCCGCAAGCATGTAGGGCCTAACTGTGGCGACAGCCTCGTCTATGTTTAATGTTGTTTTTGGCTCTTCCGCATGGTACTTTGGCATTCCGGTCTCCAGCTCCAAAAAGCCTTTTAATGCACGTGCCACACCGGCATAGCTGCAGAAGTCTATGCGGTTTGGGTTGTACTCCACCTTCACATAGTCCTCGCCAATCTCCTCCAAGTCGAAGCCTATCCATGGAAGCCATTTCGTCAAGTTGTCAACGGTTACAGGCTTGCCCAAGAACCTTGAAAAACGCTCAACATAAAGCGTTATCACTGGCATAAAGGCATCCTCCTCAACCATCCCAAATTATTAGCATACAACATCCGAACATCATCCAGGCCAAGCTCAATCATGGCTAAACGTTCCAACCCGCCGCCCCAAGCCAAAACTGGACAATTAACCCTTACGGGCGCCAAAACTTCTGGACGGAAAACCCCCATTCCGCAGAGTTCTATCCAACGCTTAAGCTTAGGATGGTAAGCCACAGCTTGGGCTGAAGGCTCAGTATATGGAAAGTAGCTTGGCCAAAACTCCATCTTTTCAATTCCAAACTTTGTATAGAAGGTTTTAAGGGTTCCCATCAAATCGCGAAGCGTGACTCTTTTGTCCACAACTATGCCTTCAATCTGGTGGAACTCAGCCAAGTGCTTATATGTGACCTGTTCGTTCCTGTAAACTCTGTCTACCGAAAAAACCTTTATCGGCGGCTTCTTGTAAGTGGCTAAATACTTTATTGTTTCGGCTGTCGTGTGGGTTCGCAGAACAAGCCTTTTAGCCTCTTCTGGGCTCCATTTGTAACGCCAACCCTTGGAGCCAGTGACCCATCCGTCTTCATGGGTTTTGGCAACAGCCTCCACAAGCCTTCGGGATGGCAATCGTCCAGCTTGAGGATTAGCCAAATAAAATGTATCCATCATTTCCCTGGCAGGGTGGTCTTGAGGCTGGAACAAGGCGTCAAAATTCCAGAATGCTGTCTCCACAAAAGGTCCACGGATCTCCGTGAAGCCCATCTCCAAAAAGATTTCCCTGGCGCGTTTGATGATCTGCTGCAACGGATGTGTCTTACCGGGGTAAACTGCCGGTCCAGGAGCGGTAACATCAAATTTTGTGAGTTTTACGCTTTTCCAACGCCCAGTTATTATTAGCTCCGGTGTAAGCTGTGTTACCTCATCAATTATTTTTAAGCCTTTCTTAATGGTTTTCCAACCTTCCGCTGTTAGTTCCAATTCGCGATAAGTCTTCTCCTCCAAATCCACAAGCTTGCGCCTTCGAAGAACATGCAAGACTTCTTTTAGCTTCCTACCTAAACTATCAACTATGATGGAGCGTTCTTCAAAGATTTTGGCTAAAAGCTTCTCATCATCTCCAAGTGGAGGCTCAGCATTTAAGTCTGAGGAGCACTTTTTACCCTTTATTTCCCCCCATTTCTTCTTTTTTAGCCAACCCAAAGCAATGGGTATAAGCCCAGCGTCTAAGCCAGCCTCTTGGGCAGCTTGATTCACGTCTACCTCACCTCCAAGCCTTAACAAAGCGCGGAGAAGACGGCGCTCTGGCAAGCCGTACTGAGCATAGCTCTCGCCTTCCTCGTTTAATGCGGCGACATTCCATTGTTGCTCATGGACTTTTACAAGATTTATTGCTGAAAGGGTTAATGCAGCCCTCATAACAGCGGCATGTGCTAAGCCACTTTTTTTCGCTATATCTTCCACAGAGGCTTTTCCGCCAAGTCCTTGCAGTGCCACTAAAGTTTTCCTTTCATTAAGCCGCAAACCTGCCATCCTCACACGCCCAGATTATGTTATGATCTAAACTATTCAACGCGTTATGATGCTTACATAAGAGTTCTTGAAGGGTTTTTAAGCTATGCTCTTGGAAGAAGAAAGCAGCGCCTTTTATTATGTAAATTGGCTGGACATCCCTTCACCACAACAATTGTTGGAAATGCCAAACCCATATTTATAGCTTATTCCAGATGCTTTTTTCACAAAATTTAATACGCTTCATGGGAATTGTATAAGAAAGCCGAAACGGTTTGGAAAGTGCAAAGGTTGGTCGGTGAAGAAAGAAACGAGATGGTCGTCACACCCTGGGAAGTTAGAGGCAAAGTCGATTATGAACGCCTCATACGCGAATTTGGAACCCAACCCCTAACGATGGAGCTAATCCAAAAACTGGCGAAACATACAGGAGGGCTTCACTTACAGCTGCGGAGAGGCCTCTTCTTTTCCCACCGCGATCTAGACGTTGTCCTAGACCTATACAAAAAGGGAATAAAGTTCGTGCTCTACACTGGACGGGGCCCCTCTGGCCCAGTGCATTTGGGACATTTGGTTCCTTGGATTTTTACCAAACACCTGCTAGACAATTTTAAGACGAGGCTTTATTTTCAAATGACAGATGACGAAAAATTCTTGGTTAAAGACGAGTTGGAGCTTAAAGAGGCGACTAACTTTGCATACGAAAACTCTTTAGACCTAATAGCTTTAGGCTTCAAGCCTGAAAACACCTTCATAATATATGATGTGCGGGACATAGACCTCCTTTACGACTTAGCCTTGGAAGTTGCCAAGCGCACAACATACTCAACAGCTAGGGCGACTTTTGGCTTCCAGGAAAGCACAAACATCGGATGGGTTTTCTGGCCAGCCATTCAAGCGGCTCCATGCTTCATCCACGCAAAACTAACCGGAGAAAATGTTCCGGCGCTCATTCCTGCTGCCATAGACCAAGACCCATATTGGAGGATAACCCGTGACGTCGCCCCTAAACTTGGCTATTATAAGCCAGCTCAAATCCACTGTCGCCTTCTTCCAGGCTTAGGTGTGGGAGGGAAAATGAGTGCCTCAGAACCCGAAACATGTATTTTTACGGTAGATCCTCCAGAGGTTGTAAAGCGCAAGGTTTGGAACGCTTTTACCGGCGGTAAACCTACAGTGGCAGAGCAGCGGAAAATGGGTGGAGATCCAACCATATGTACAGTATTCCAGTATTTCCTATTTATGTTTGAGGAAGATGATGATAGGCTTGCTGAAAGGGAGGAACTGTGCAAGGCTGGAGAAATCCTTTGCGGCGAATGCAAAAACGAATTGGCGGAGAGGATCAACAGTTTTCTTGAAGACCATAGGATAAAGCGTGAAAAAGCCAGAAATATTTTAGATAAGTTTCATATAAAACGCTAGAAAATAGGGGCACTTGTGAGAATGAATGGAAAAGAAGTTGTTGGTATAAGTCCTTCAAACGCCTTTAGACTTATTCATCCAATGCACACTGTTCTTGTCTCCTGCATTGATAGGAATGGGAAGCCAAACATTATTACTTTGGCTTGGGCTATGCCGACCTCCATTAGCCCACCACTTGTGGCTGTCAGCATCGCACCCCGCAGACACTCTCACAGCCTAATCCAAGAAACAAAAGAGTTTGTCGTAAATATCCCAACTATGGAGATATTGGATGCAACATTTTATTGTGGGCGGGTTAGCGGAAGAATCCATGACAAGTTTAAGGATGCTGGATTAACGCCACTCCCGGCTAGAAAAGTTAAATCACCAATAATTAAGGAGTGCATAGCTCACTTGGAGTGTATGCTCCATAGCCAATTCCAGACAGGAGACCACACAATTTTTGTGGGCGAAATCCTTGAAGCCTACGTAAACAAGGAATGCTTTACGAGCGCGGGCTACGACCTAGAAAAAGCGAGGATGATTTTCCATTTGGGTGGAGACGATTTCGCAACCCTACAGCCCAAGATTTTCAAGCCTAAACTCTAGAACCGGTAGCTTTCCCCAGGATTCAAAACAACCACTTTGACCTTCGGCGCTCTCCCCTTCACTTCTTTGATAAATTCCTCTGCTGATTGTGCTAAAACTGGAAAAGTCTTATAATGCATTGGAACCACAGCCTTAGGCTTCAACAGCTTGACAGCTTCAGCTGCCTCCAAGGCACCCATCGTATAGTACCCGCCTATAGGTAATAGTGCCAAGTCAAGCTTGTAAAGCTGACCAATAAGCTTCATATCGCCAAAAATTCCAGTATCTCCAGCGTGGTAAACCTTCTTACCTTCACCCTCAATAACGACACTTGTTGGCGCACCCTTTGAGCATGTGTGGAAGGCTTGAACCATGTACAGTTTTACGCCCTTAACTTCCGCGCATCCACCGATGTTAAGTCCAACAACTTCTTTGACGCCGTTTTCGATGGCATAGTTACCAAGTTCAAAAGTCGAGACGAAAGTGGCGTTGGTTTGCTTACAAATGTTTACTGCGTCGCCAAGATGGTCTTCGTGGTCGTGAGTAACGTATACAATGTCAGCCCTATCAATTTCAGAAGCCTTCACTGGTGAGGCTGGATTTCCATCAAGCCAAGGGTCAACCAGCACAATTTTTCCGCTTACTTCAATTTTGAATGAGGCATGACCAAACCATGTTAACTTCACCAAACACTAATCCTCCGCTAAATCTTTAAACTCTTAATATGGATTTAGCTTATAAAGTTAAAAGGTAAAGTGTTCCTCAAAATGAAAGCTATAGATGACGAAGCCTTTGAGAAGCTTCGTTTGTCTGGTAGAATTCTCCGCGAAACCCGTGAAGAGCTAAAGAGTTTCGTCCGCGAGAACATGCCCATAATCGAGGTTTGCGAAAAAGCTGAAGAATTAATTAGGCGCAAGGGTGGAAAACCAGCCTTTCCATGTAATGTTTCAATAGATGAAATAGCGGCTCATTACACTTCACCACCAAACGACGTGAAGAGAATTCCAGAAAAATCCCTTGTAAAGGTTGACATTGGCGCTCATGTGGATGGCTATGTAACGGATACGGCAATAACAATATGCTTTAATCCGGAATACCGCGAAATGGTCAACGTGGCGGAACATGCCTTGAAAAAGGCTGTAGACTCAATGCGTCCAGAAGCGCCCACATCAAGACTTGGCGCATTAATCGAGCAGATAATAAAGTCCCGAGGCTTCAAGCCTATCTCAAACTTAACCGGACATAGTGTTGGCAGATACTTGGTACATGCCGGAACATCACTGCCTAACGTGGCTCATCTATCCTTAACGAAAGTTAAGATTGGAGAGGCTTACGCCGTAGAACCTTTCGTAACAGTTCAAGATGCCGTTGGCAAGGTGGAAAACAGCCCAGAAGCCACAATATTCCGCTTTGTGAAACAGAAGCCGCTCAAGAACGTTTATGCAAGGAAACTTTTAAAGCATATTGAAGAAAACTTTAAGACGCTACCCTTCGCTGAGCGTTGGCTTCAAGGCGTAATACCTAAAGGACATTATAAGGAAGCCTTCAAAGAACTTTTAGCTTCAAAAACGATTATGAGCTATCCAGTTTTTATAGAAGCTAGCAGAAAACCAGTAGCCCAAGCAGAACACACAGTTTTAATAGTTGAGGACGGATGCTTAGTCCTAACCTAACCAAGCCTAGTAGGGAAAGGGTGGCGCCTTACCCTTTTCACGAACTTCCCGGTAAATGGCCGTAATAATCATTTTTTCGTTGCACTTCTGGCAAGGCTCAACCTCCTTGAAAACGTAGTCGCCTCGCTGAAATTCCCGAACACTTTTGAAACCGCATTTCCTACATTCAATAGTTGTATTGATAGGCGGAGTCTCAATTTTCAAGCGTAAAATGCGCTGCCGCGTCTGGAGCAACACATATGTTGATAGAGCTAAGCCTATAAAGCCCAACAAAAGCCAGTATACAGCGATTCCTGGCTCGGTGTTGTAGAGGTAAATTGCAAGTACAAGCGACGCCAAGGCTAATGCTAAAGTAACAAATATTATAAGCAGGACGAAGGATGAGACCCTCGTCGCTGCAGACGTGTTACTTCGGCTACTGCCCACCTTACACTCCTCCGTTATTGCCCTATACCAATCGTGTTTCCAACACCAGCAATAATAACCTTGTCGCCCTCCTTAGTCCTCTCCAATATTACTTGCCTGATCCTTTCAATGGCTTTTTCAGCAGCGTCGAAAATCTCTTTGCGCATGGGCGAAACTGCATCGCCAATGTCCTCCTTGATTATTACAGCGTTTATTGGAATGCGATATTTCAGAATGGTTTCCTCAATCTTGAACTGGTCAACGCCTGGGCCACCTATGGCTGCGCCCACACCTTCGGCTACTTCACCGACCTCTTCGCCTTCAAGCTTTAACGCAGCGTCGATCATAATTATGTTAGCTATTTTTCCTTCATTCTCTTCAATAACCGTTTTAATAGCATCCCCAGGCTTGCCCACGTTTCCACCTGGGCCCTCAGCCTTTATGACGTAGGCTGTTCTCCCCTCAAACGGAACCTCAGCCACAATACAGTCTTTCGGAACTTTTCTTATGGGATGGCCGTGCATGAGTTTGGCTGCAACCAGTGCTCCGACACCGTCGCCAATCGGCTGACCGTAAGCAAAAGCTTTTAACGCGCTTGCATAAGCTTCTGCCTCTCGCATAACAAGTGGCAGAATCATCTGAATTTGCATTATAATGTAGAGGCTTAACGTTTTTTTTCCAAGTAGATAATAGTGCCTTATAACCTTGTAAATATAATTTAAGGCCATAGCAGCTTCAAGGGTATTCTCCAAATTGTTTGCTTGAGTTTCATCAGCTGCTGGGGCAATGAGCTTAACTTCGTCCTTGAAGCGGACGTCTCTAACGTCTAGTATATGTTCAAGTTTCCAAACAATGCCGGCTGGGTCGAGACTCTGAGGGGCTATGGTGAAGTACTCTAGGAAGCGATCAACCCTAGCTGTAGGGTCTGTTTGGGGTTTCCCAATTTCTTTAATAGTTTCTATGGCTTTCCTCCGACCCTCGTCTCGAATATACTTCAACTTGTATAGGCTGCCCTCTACCTCCCTAAGCATGATATAAAGCTGAATACGTTGACCATAAAATATGGAGATAAATATGAAAGCGTAAATGATTAAAGTTAAAATCTGCGAGAAAATGTCCCCTCCTGGGAGCTGTAAGAGCTGATTTTTGAGAACGAATAGCACTGCCACTAAACTCACGAACTCACCTTCCGAAAAACTAGCAAAAGCTTAGTTATAAATTTTAGGATATTCCAAGTTGCTTAAACAACTAAATGGAGTGATATGCAAGCTTTAGGTAATAGCTTAATTTTTTCTAAGACATGGCAGCAAACACTTAAGGGTTAATAATGAAAATTAATACTTACCCATATGGTGATGCTTATTGATTGTTGGAGGAGTTGAAGACCTTAAGAATGCTGTATTAAGCAAAAACTTGTGCGTTGCTTGTGGCGCATGTGCCAATCTTTGTCCCTACATTGATATGGTTGAAGGTAAGGCAATCGTATTTGAGTCTTGTGGACTTAGAAACGGAAAATGTTTTGCCTTTTGTCCAAGAACGTACTTAGACGTGGCATCGCTCGACTATGCAATTTTCAACACTCATAGAACAGATCATGTACTGGGAGTTAGCAAAATGATCATAACTGGAAGGGCAAAGAACCCGGAAATTCGCGCTGTTTCACAGTATGGCGGAGTAGTTTCAGCTCTATTGTCCTATGCGCTGGAAATCGGCGAAATAGACTCGGCTGTTCTCGTAAAATCAGAAAACGGGATTGACCCTCAACCAGTGATTGTCAGAAAAAGAGCCGAAGTGATGGCTTGCGCCCGCTCCAAATACCTGGTATGCCCGACGGTTTCCATGCTCGTAGAGGCAATAAAACATGAAAAAGGCAATATCGGCTTTGTGGGAACACCTTGCCAAGTTGAAGCCGTACGTAAAATGCAGAGTTCAGAATTAAAGTTAGAAGCAAGCAGAATAAAATTCATAGTCGGGCTGTTTTGCACATGGGCACTTCATCCCTTAGCCAGCGAATCCATAAAAGAGAAGGTTAAAGGGAGAAAAATTTTGAAATTGGATGTGCCGCCACCTCCGGCTAACATTTTTATAATACAAACCCAAGATGGAAAGCTTGAAGTTCCACTGGAAGATCTCCGCAAGTTTATAATGCCTTCATGCAATGCTTGCTTTGATATGACAAATGAGTTTGCTGACCTATCCGTTGGCACAGTTGAGGGGGACGAAGGTTGGAACATGATAATTATCCGAACGAATGTTGGGGAAAGGATCTTTCAAAAAGCGATGGAAGGCAATGTTTTAGAGATAAGACCTCCTAAAGAGGATAACCTCAAACATTTGTATGAGGCGGTGTTAACTAGAAAGAGAAGGGTAATTTCTGAGGCGTCATCTGGGAATATAGCCTACCTTCTCTTAAACGATGAGTATAAGTTAAAAATCTTGAGGGAGGCGCCATAAAATGTCTCAACTTGATTTAAATGAGTCTGGGAGAAGAGTTTTGCTCATGGGAAATGAGGCAATAGCAAGAGGAGCCCTTGAAGCTGGAGTCAACTTTTGTTCAGGTTATCCAGGAAATCCAGCTTCAGAGGTTGTGGAGGCGTTAGCTAAAGTTGCAGAAAAGTTTAACATTTACGTAGAGTGGTCGGTAAACGAAATTGTAGCTCTTGAAGCTTCTGCAGCCGCTGCAGCCGCCGGTTTAAGATCTTTAACAGCCATGAAAAATCTCGGGGCTGATGTTTGCTCAGATTTTCTCATGACCGTTAACCTTTCCGGAACTAAGGGCGGATTTGTTCTTGTGACAGGAGACGACCCTTCAGCGCATTCAACAACAACGGAACTTGATACTCGCAATTATGCTAGGTTTGCAGATATTCCTCTCTTAGAACCGTCAACAGCACAAGAAGCCAAAGATATGACAAAATTTGCCTTTGAGATTTCAGAAGAGCTTGGGTTAATATGTATGGTTCGAACAGTGACAAGGCTATCCCATGCAAGAGGGATAGTTACCCTCGGACCGATACCAAGAGAGAAGCGAACAGCCTCGTTTAGTTCACAGGATTTGTGGACATCTGGTTCATCATCTATCGCATGCATGTTCCATAGCCTCCTCCACGAGAAAATGAATAGAGCTCAATTGAAATTTGAGGAGTCGAGGTTTAACAAGTATGTGGGGAAGGAGAACGCTGACTTCTTAATAGTTACTTCTGGAACGGGTTGGCTTTACTCTCTAGAGGCTGTTAAGCTGCTTGGACTCGAAGACATTGTTGGAATACTGAAGCTTGGAACAACCTGGCCTCTTCCAGAAAAGCTTGTATTGAAACACTTAAGACATGCTAAAAAGGTTTTGTTCGTCGAGGAAATAGATCCATTCCTGGAACAGAACGTGAAAATGGTGGCATCTGAACTTTTGGCCGATGGAAATGTTGGGCCTCTGAAGTTTTATGGCAAAAAGTCGGGCCATGTACGCGGCGAGTATGGCGCTGGGACAGGCGAGATTGACGTCGACGTAGTGATTAGGGCGTTGGCTGAAATAATGGACCTAAACTATCAGTCGAGAAACAAAGAATATCAAGAGAAAGTTTCTTCGGCTGTTGGTTCCGTTGTTCCTCCGAGAACTATGGGCTTTTGTGCCGCTTGTCCTCATAGAGCTTCCTTCTTTGCAATAAAAAAGGCTTTACAATGGAACGGTCGAGACGGTATTGTGACCGGCGACATTGGATGTTACAGTTTGGGTCTTCTTCCAACGGGCTTTTCCGTTGCCAAAACACTTCATTGTATGGGTGCTAGTATTGGAACTGCAAATGGTTTTGGAAAGCTAGCACAGTTCGGCCTCGACAAGCCGGTAGTAGCAATATCGGGCGACTCAACTTTTTATCATGCGTGCATACCGGCATTAATAAACGCTAAGTGGCACAACGCTAACATCCTATACGTTATACTTGACAACAACACAACAGCGATGACGGGCCATCAACCGCACCCTGGAACAGGCTTCGACGCTTTAGGAAATCCTGTTCCGCATATTCCAATAGAAGACATCTGTAGGGGAATAGGTGTTGAGGTTAGAATAGTAGATCCGTTCAATGTTAAGGAAGCCGTTCAAAATGTTTATGAAATGCTTAAGATGAATGGGACAAAGGTTCTAATATTTAGACACGAGTGTCCCCTAACCGAGATGGAAAAGGAAAAGAAAAGGCCTAGGGTCTACGTTGACCAAGACAAATGTATAGGTGATGAATGTGGATGTGTAAGGTTCTGCACAAGAGTTTTCAAATGTCCCGGAAACATCTGGGATTCTGCTAAGGGCAAGGCGAAGATCGATGAAGCTGTCTGCGTAGGATGCAGTATTTGCAGTGATCTCTGTCCGGCTAAAGCCATAATTGTAGAGGAGGTTACGTGATTGGAAGACCTAATAAACATAATTGTGACAGGAGTGGGTGGACAGGGGAACATACAAGCCTCCTATATAATAGCGTCAGCGGCCGTTAAGGATGGGTTCTACGTGTCCGTTGGCGAAACTTATGGAGCGGCTCAGAGGGGAGGAAGTGTAACAAGCCATATACGCCTTTCAAAGGGAACAGAATACGGGCCGCTTATACCTAAGGGCAAAGCCCACATAATCTTAGGCTTTGAGCCTGTTGAGTGTTTACGCACTATCGGCAATTTCGGCAATAGGCAAACAAAAGTGATAGTTAACCCGAGACCTGTCTATCCAATAGACGTTTTATCCGGTGAGGCAATATACCCCGCAGTAGAGAAGGTTTTAGAAGCCATTAAGGAACTCGTTAACAGCGTCCATGTGATTGAGGCAACAGAGTTGGCTAAAAAGGCTGGAGATACAATCCTCCAAAATGTTGTTTTGATTGGCTGCCTTGCCGCTTCAGAGTTTACCCCAATAAAGATGGAGACTTTTAATGCTGTCATAGGAGAGCTTTTCTTTGACAAAAATTTAGAATTAAACCTTAAAGCCTTTAACATGGGAGCGGAGGAGTTCAAGAAAATTAGGCCTCTCTAGAAAATTTTTCCAGGGTTTAAGATGTTGTTGGGGTCAAAAGCCTTCTTTATTCGCCTCATAAGCTCTATTTTCGCCTTATCTTCCATTTGAAGGAATATTTCTCTTTTTTCCAACCCTATGCCGTGTTCTGCGGAGATTGTGCCGCCGAGGATTTTTCCGATAGAATAAATTTCTTTCACTATTGCCGATAATTTATTTGCGTCCTGCTCAATTATGGCAAGGTGGATGTTTCCATCCCCTGTGTGTCCAGCGCCACTTATTGTCGTCATGTACCTTTCAGATATCTCCTTAACTTGCTCCATAAATTTGGGTATCATACTGCGAGGCACAACCACGTCCACAAGATATGTTGCACCAGCATCCCTAGCTGCGTAGAAGGATTTTTCCCTTAATTCAAGAAGCTCTTTTTCAGCTCTACCGGTTGAGGGAATGAACACGTCTATGGCTCCGTTTTTCATACATACGTCGCATACAACTTCGGCGTCTTCTTGAACTTCTGTTTGGTTTTCCCCTTCCAAAACTATCAAAATAAAGGCTTCTGCTTCACTACGCGCAAACTGGCTTATTGGAACTTTGATTCCAGTGTATCTTTCCATGCCTTCAAGGCCAACTTTGTCTAAAAACTCAATTATTAGTGGGGTCTTGCCTGACTTAAGTATAGCTGGAACAGCTTTTACCCCGTTTGCAAGAGATTTGAAGGCTGCGAAAAGGGTCGTTCTAGCTTTTGAACAAGGAACGAGCTTCAGTATTACCTTTGTAATTACCGCTAAAGTTCCTTCAGAGCCAACGAGCAATTGAGTTAAGTCGTAGCCTGACGAAGCCTTAACATATTTTCCTCCTGTCGTAATCACTTCTCCTGTGGGTAGAACAGCCTCGAGACCCAGGACAAAGTGTCTAGTAACACCATATTTAACAGCCATCATTCCTCCGGCATTTGTGGCTATATTACCGCCAACGGTCGCGGTTTCCTCTCCGGGATAAACTGGATAGGATAGGCCCCGTTCATCAGCAGCCTTATAAAGGTCCGACAACATTACTCCGGCTTCAACCACTGCCACATGATTTTCATCATCTATTTCCACTATCTTATTCATACGTTCAAGAGACAGAAGGATGCCGCCCATATGCGCAACACATCCACCGCATAAGCCTGTGCCCCCGCCCCTGGGCGTTACTGGGATGCACCTCTCGTTAGCCAAACGTAGTATACTTGAAACTTCTTCAACGCTTCCGGGCTTGACAACAACTTCTGGTAAACAACCTTTAATTACAAGAGACTCGTCGTGGGCGTATTCCTCATTTATATCGTTACCGACAAGAACATTATCATCTCCAACAATTTCCCTCAGCTTATCTAAAACTTTCTTATCCAAATCACACACCATCTAGCGAACCAAGTTTGACAAGGATACAAATGAGAAAAATGTGTGCGTGTATAGGCAAGTTTTAGGCGTACGCAGCAAAACCTTTACCCAAAATTGTATATCCTGTTATCAACTTCATTATTTCGCTTGTGCCGTCGGGGATTGTCATCATTCTCGCATCTCTGTAATATCTTTCCAGAGGCATTTCGTCCGATAGTCCTAGCCCTCCATGGATTTGTATAGCGTCATACGTTACTTTTGAGGCAGCTTCTCCACAATAGACTTTAGCCATTGAAGATAGTCTTCGGGCTTCGGGGCTGCCTTTGGAAATAGCATATATTGCTTTATAGCCCAAAAGCCTCCCCGTTTCAATCAAAACGTTCATGTGGTAAAGCATTTCTTGAATCAACTGAAATTTGCCTATTGGCTTTCCAAACTGAACCCTTTCTTTAGCATATTTTATAGAAGCTTCGAAGGCAGCTTCTGCTATCCCCATTGCGGCTAAACCCATTGCAGCCCTTGGTAAAGTCATAAGTGCGGTGAAAGGGGCCATTTGACTGAACAAGACCATCATCCCTTCAGATATAGGAAGAGTTTTCATTAGCTTGGGATCTGACATAGCCTTAGCCATCATAGTGTTCAGCTCGTTTTCCTTCGAAACTTTGCAGTCCACGAAGAACATTTCGGCTGTTGGAGCAGCCTTCCATCCGATTTTATGTAGCTCGTTTGTTTCAAATGGCGACACTTCCCGCTCGACAAGGAAGAATGTCTCCATGTTTGTCACAGAATCTTTCGCCCCGACAAAAGCCACGTCAGCTATCGATCCGTTGCTTATCCATGTTTTGGCGCCATTAATTACGTAATGGTCTCCCTCCAGTCTAGCAGTGGCCTTAATATTTGAGGTGTCACATCCAGCTTCAGGTTCGGTTTCGGCGAAGCACCCGATGAACTCGGAGCGTTCAAGCTTTGGCATCAGCCTACTTTGTGTCTCTTCAGAGGCTAATGGGGCAAACATTGCCGGTATGCTACTCATGCCGAAAAGCGGTAGTAGACTCACCCAGACTCTTCCAACTTCTTCAGCGAATATTCCAAACAACATTGGATCTTCGGCAAAAACCATCCTTAAACTTTCCGGGTCAAGTCCTATGCCAACCTTTTTGAACTTCTTCATTATGTCTATGGCTTCCTCCTTTGAGAACGGTCCCTTCCTGTCCCTTTCGTCAGCTATTGAAGCGAACTCCTTTTGCAAAAACTCTCGAAGGCTGTCTCTGAACATTTTTTCCTCTTGGGTAAACTCAAAATCCATTTAGAAACCCTCCAATCTAATTATTGAAAGTTTTATTTAATACCTTACTTTAACTTGCCAACAAAATGTTTTAGATGTCTAGAAAGAACCAAATCGAGGATTAGTGATTAAATGTCTTGTAAGCCAAGAAGTAGAAAATTTTACGGAAGAATTGAAGGCTGAAACAGAAGGTGACTACTTAAGGGGCTGCCAGCTTTCCCGGCTTCGCGTGGCCGAAGACCACACTACAACCGGGAACGGAGCGCGGTTTAACTTCCGAGTTCGGAATGGGATCGGGTGGGTCCCGCGCCCTATGGCCGGCAAACCCCAAAATACACCATAAACCATTATTCATTAACTTTTCGCTTAATCTGCTCAGTGATTGCTCACGTTCCAGTAATTGCTCACAATAG
>CALJDG010000014.1 GCA_938023865.1 uncultured archaeon
GAGTTTCAACGTTAAGCCTGTTTGGGCTGTGTTGGTGAGCATTAGGTGGCGTATGTCCCAGTTGAAGTAGTTTCCGTCGGCTAGCTCCGTGTTTTCAAGGTCTATTGTGGATTCGTCTGGAAACTCGACTGTAAGGGTGAAGGTGCCTGTTCCTTTGCTTAGTATGTATAGGCCTGTTAGGTCGCGTTCGATGATGATGTGGTCTCTTGGAACGCCTAAGTCTATTATGAGTTTGACGGCTTTTGTGGCGCGGCGGGTGTAGACGGCTGGCATAGTTTAGCCTTTAGGTTGCTGTGGCCGTTTACAGTGCTTCCATTATTAGTTCTACGACGAAGCTGATGGTGGCTCCTTCGCGGTTTACGCCGTTGTATTCGAAGGTTTCTTCAGGTTCAAGGGTTTGGTTTATGGGGAAGGCTGTTTGGGGGTCTCGTCCGAAGGTGCTGGCTAAGGCGTGGTCTAGGGTTATGGGTTGTTTTGCCATGTATACTGTTACGTCTGTGGCTGTGAAGGGGTTGCCGTCTTTGCGTTTGAACAGTATGTATTTTATTAGGTAGCGTCTGTCGGTGTCCCATTTTGCGCTGAAGGGGGCGTTTGCTGCTACGTTGTCGTGGTCGAAGTGTTTTATGCGGAATTTGATGGCTTCTGCTGGCATAGGCTTGTGCCTCTTTTAGCCTTTCTTTTCGTATTCTGCTGTGGCTAGGAAGTATAGGCCGTTTCCGGCTGCTGCTGGTACGGTTATGGCTGCTCCTTTGATGTTTCTTGCCATTATGCGGAAGGTGTGGTCGCCTAATACTTCTATTGGGCTTTTTTCTAGGGTGAAGGGTGTTTGTTCTGTGGTGGCTGCTGGTGGGTATGGCATGCTTAGGATGTCTATTCCGCGGATGACCGGCGCTTCTAACGGCTCGACAAGGTCTATGTTGTCGATTTTGAAGAATATGCCTATTTCGTGTTCGGCTGGGGTGTAGCCTACTATTTTGGCTGAGGCTAAACCGCTGAAGTAGTAGCGTTCAGGGGTTAAGGGTGTTATGCTTCCTATTTCTGCTTCTTCGTCGGCGGCGAAGGTTTTGCCGGCGCTCCAGTCTAGGTACTTGTATAGGAAGGTGTAGTAGTGTCTTGGCTGTTCGTTGAAGCGGGTTAGCAAATCGGATGGGATGGCTTCGCCTGGGGCTAGGCTTAGGATTTCGCCTACGCAGCGCATTTTGCCGCCTGCTGCGCCTTTCACTTCAAACTTTGTTTTGGGCGGAACAACATAGTATAGTGTGCCTAGGTCTAATAGTTCAAGCATGCGGGTGTTGGTTTTGTGGAGTGGCGCTATATCTGCTATTATTCCGCCTGTAGCCTTATTGTCGATGAAGAGGTAGGCTGGGTTGGCTGGATCTGTTACGTCTGTGCCTATTTTGCGGATGACCAAGACTTGGCGGGCTCTGGTCTCGTAGACTACGCCTTGTTTAAATACCATATCTAGGGCTTTGAAGGGCATGGCGAATACTCCTTTATGGGTTTATGGTGTCAGCGTCAGCGTTTAGCTGGCGGCTGCTCTTTTGGCTAGTCTCCAAGCGTGGAGTTCTGTGAATATTTTCTTGACTCGGTCTAGGTTGCGGATGTCGCCTCTCGGCTGCCTCGGGTCCAAAGTTATTTTTTCAATGGTGCTTAGGATTTCGCTCATTTGGGCTCGGTAGTATGGGTCTGAAAGTTCTATGCCTGGGGCGAAGCGGTCTTTGCCTTTTTTAAGGGCCATGTCTTCCCATCGGGCTTTTCCGGCGCGTTTTATGCCTCTTACGTATAGGTCTGGAACGTCTGGGGCTGTGACGGCTGCTTTATAGGTGGGCTGGGCTGCGATGGCTCTTTCCATCCATGGTTCTTTAGGCGCTTTGATGCCTGCTTCGTATTCGGGGGTTGCCACTCTAGCCCTTTCAATCCACTTTTTGGCTGTCCGGTCTAAGCCTATCGTTTTAGGCATGATATCACCATAATGCGTAAAGTCTATATGGCTAATATAAGTTAAATCCCAAATAGCTAAGCGTGAAGGGTGTTTAGTTTGCTTGTAGGCGAGGTTGGCGAGGAAGCTTTAAAGCTGCTTAAGCGGGAAGGCCCGTTGAACACGAAGCGGGTTGCCGTGTTGATGGGTAAAAACTATCATCATATTCGCGATGTATTGTTTGAGCTTAAAAGGAAGGGTTTGGTGGATAATGAGCCGGTTAGGCGTTTCACTCCGCTTACGCGTTCTTGGACGCTGGTGAATGAATGGTACATTACAAAAACGGGCGAGGAGTATTTGAAGCGTTTGGAGAGTGGAAAGGTTGGCGGAGCCGTCAAGCGTTGAAAGGGGCGAAGAGCTTCTTAAGCTGGTTTCTGGACCGTACGAGGTGAACCCTTACACGGCGGCTGAAGTGGCGGAGAAAGCTGTTTTCCGGCATTTTAGGCCTATGGAATTGTGGGTGGGCCGCGAGTTTATTAGGCGATGTTTGCTTCCAGGCACCTACTATTTCGACGTTTATTTGTTGACGGAGGCCGCGTTGGATTTCATGCGCCGCGAGCCTGAAGCCTTCTGGCGGATGACTATTCCCTACGCGCATAGAATCGACGCTGTCTGCTTCCGAGACCGTGAAGTTTGGCTTTTAGAGTTTAAAATACGCTTAAAATATTCGGCTATTGGACAGCTTCAAGGCTATAGGGATTGGTTTGAGAGGCAGTATGCGCCTAAAAAGTTTGTGAGGCTTGGAGTGGCTTTCGCCATTGACACGCCTGAACTTCACGCTACATGCGAGCGTTTAGGAATTACGCTTTGGCATATTAGGTGAGAGGAGAAGAAATGTCTGACGTGGTTATATGCGAGTTTAAGGATAAATGCGTAGATTATCCGAGTAAATGTAAAACTTGCAAGCGTAACCAAGGGAAGAAAAGCTATTACGTTCCAATAAATCGTTATGAATGGAAGTCGACGCCGATTCCGCCATCACCAAAGTGGGAGATGTCGTGTTATGGGTGAGCGAGAGCCTGAAGTATTAATTGAAGGTGTTACCCGAAAACGTATGTTTGACCCGGAGTTAGGCGATTTCTGCGACTTTATATATATTGGAAGGTTTAGGCAGTACAGCCGTTGGCAAAGCACTGTAACAGGCTTCATACAAGTAGGCGAGCCCATCCGCCCATACAAGGAGCCGCTGCGAGAGCGTGAAAGATGGGAAAAACGTTAAGCCAAAAAAAGCGCATATACTATCATCACCGTATGCCTGACGGCCGTGAAATAGGCTACATCATGGTTTGCGTAAAATGTGGACGCGAACTACCCTACGACAGCCACGCCCATAAATGTCCATACTGTGGAGCCCCATTAACAACAAAAACGGTTGTATTGAAGTGAAATGGAACCGCGCAGCTTTCTGGGATAAAGGTCCTGTAAACTTGTCGGAGATAAAAAAACAGAAAAGTTTAATGGATTATCAAAGTAACTGAGGTGTCGCCCCCACCCCCCTACGCTCCAGCCTAGAGCTTTAAACCCCGTGTTTTTCCGTTTTTTAGAAAGCGTTTTCAAAAAATTTTTTTGCCGGTTAAATCGGCTTTGGAAAAGCCGTTTTTTACGCTTGTAAACAGCTAAATTTGGCTTTTCAGCTTTCAGCTTTTAAGCTTGAGTTTTCGAATTTCGACGCTAACAGCCAAAACTAAACCGCACAAACCTCTGAAAAGAAACGCTCGCTTTTCAAGTCCATAGCAAAAACGTGGCTGTTTCAAATCGTGTAAGGGTGAAACAGCGAGCGTAGACGTTAACGTCTAGGCTTTCTATGGTTTGGTTTGTTGTGGGGGGTGCGCTGGTGTTGGTTCGGTGGTGTTGGTTTTTGTTTTTGTTGGTGGGTTTTTTGGTTTTGGGTTTATTGTTGGGTTGGGGTTGGGGTTTGGGTTGGTGGTGGGTTGGTGTAGGAGGTGGGTTGGGTTTTTGTGGTGCGTTTGTGGGTTTCGTCTAGCCACATGAGGCGTCGGTAGCATTCGTCGCATAGGAGTTGTTGTCTTAGGGTTTTTAGTTTTACTTGGTTTCCGCACCAGGGGCAGTCGGTTAGGGGTTCTTCTTTGGCTTTTTCTAGGATTTGTTGTGGTGGGGTTTGTTTTAGTTGTTCTTTGTAGATGTTGAAGCTTTCGATTATGTGTTTGGAGTCTTCGACGGTGAAGCCGCGTTTTGCGATGTCTGCTGCTATGAGGATTTGGTCTTCTGGGTCTTTTATGGTTTTTAGGTGGGGTATGATGCCTAGTTGGAGTTTGTGGGTTCTTGCTAGGTTTTGTATGGGTTCAGGCATGTCTAGGAGGTCTATTCTTGCTTTTATGTAGGTTTCGCTTTTTCCGAGTTTGTTGGCTATTTCGCGGATGGTGCGGCCGTGTTGGGTTATGAGCGTGTGGTATAGTTGGCCTTCGGCGACGGGGTCTAGGTCGGTGCGTTGGATGTTTTCTGTGGCTGAGGCTTCTAGGGCTTGGGCTTCGTCCATTTGTATTATGCGGGCGGCTATTGTTGGGATGCCGAATTTTCGTGCTGCTAGATAGCGTCTGTATCCGGCTATGAGTTGGTATCTTTCGCCTTTTGGTCTGACTACTATTGGTTGGATTAGGCCTTGGGTTTTGATGCTGGTGGCTAGTTCTTCGAGGCTTGCTAGGTCGGTTTCCGGATGTAGTAGTATTGGGGGTTCGTCTATTTTGTCTATGGGGATTTCGGTTATGGTGTCTTTGTTGGGCTGCATTTTTGGTCGTTTTTGTTTTGTTTTTGGTTTGGTTATTTAGGTTTTTCGGAGCCCCGGAAGCCGAGGGAGGAAGGAGAGGTTGTTTGTTGGTTTAGAATTGTGGGGTTTTTTCCGGGGCTCCATGTTTTTTGTTGGTGTGGTGGTTTATTTGGTTTTTTGTTGTTCTTCTGGTTTTAGGATTTTTCGGAGTTGTTTGTATGGTTTGTCCGGTTCTTGTTTTTGGGTTTTGTCTTGCGCCATTTTATGTCCATCCCTTCATGATTTCGCGGGCGCGTCTTTCTATGTCTGGGTATTCTTTGAAGATTTGTTGTAGGGGTGTTTTTGGGGTTTTTCGTATGCGGGCTTTTATGTATTCTCTTTTTACTATTTCTGGTTGGATGGGTATGGCTAGTAGTAATGCGACTAGTTCTGCGTCGTCTATGTCTCCTAGGCGGTAGGCGTCTATGTAGATGGTTTTCCATGCTAGTTTGTCTTCTATTTCGGCTTTTAGTTCGGCTTCGGCTAGCATTAGGTCTATTTGGTCTTCAGGTATGTCCATGGCTTTGAAGTTTAGGCGGATTTGGTCTTGGGTTCTTAGGCCTTCCACGTACATGCGGATGTTTTCGTCGCGGAGAGCCGCGAAATATTTGGCTATGATGGTTTCTCTTGTGCGTTGTTCTGCTTCTAGGCGTTTTTCTTCTTCTCTGGTTTTTCTGTCTTGGACTAGTTTGGTTATTAGGCGGGCTAGCAGCTTTGCGTCTTCTGGATCGTAGCCTAGGGCTTCTATGCGGGGTGGCAGTTCAGCTTCGCGGATCATTTCGTGGTATAGGAGGTCCTCAAGGTGGCTTAGCGTTAATTCTTTGTATTTGATTTCTTTTGGGGGTTTGATGCGCATTTCCATGCGTTTTTTGGCTGTTTCTATGGCTAGGTCTATGCGTTCTTTTGTCCAGTAGTTTTCAGCTAGGACTGTGCGGAGCCATGATTCTGGACGGAGGCCGTTTTCATAGGCCCAGATGGCTTCTGAAGGTGTTATGTAGCGTTCAACGATTTCTGGTGGTGGACGTTTCCGTTTTTCGCGTTCCAGTTCGGCTCTTTCAAGCCATAGGTTTAGGACTTCAGGGTGGGTTTTTAGTTCGACGAGTTTTTTCTCTAGGGTTGGGCGGTCTATTTTTTCCATTGCGTAGAGGGTTGTGTATTCTCGGCGGAGGGCTTCCAGTTCGCTTTCTTTTAGGCGGGTGCTGCTTTGTTCTGTGTAGTAGGCTACGGCTTCTTCTGTGAAGCCTAGTTCTGCTAGTTTTGCGGTGCACCATTCTTTTGTGCGGATGCCGTGTTCGTAGCCCCATTGGATGTCTTTGCGGGTTAATGTGCGGGGTTCGTCTAGGGCTGCTTCTAGCTGGCGGAGTTGGCGTTCTAGGTCTCCGCGTTGTAGCCATAGGGG